>DNNS01000267.1 GCA_003497555.1 Spirochaetia bacterium | reverse complement strand
TTCTAGGCGATCATGGCTGGTTTGACAAACGATTTATGTATGAGGAATCTCTCAGAATGCCGTATATCATGAGATTCCCGAAAGAAATCAAACAAGGAATCAATTATGATGAAATAATAACAAATGTTGATTTCCCGCCGACATACCTGGATTTGGCAGGAATTGATATCCCTTCATATATGCAGGGATATTCGTTCAGAGATATCCTTCACGGGGTTGTGCCTTCAGACTGGCAGCAGTCAATGTATTACAGGTACTGGATGCACCTTTCACACCATTATGTTTCAGCGCATTACGGCGTAAGGACAAGGGATTTTAAACTGATATATTATTATGGAGAAGCCTTAAACCAGCCGAATGCAATAGATGAACCCAAAAAACCTGAATGGGAACTTTTTGACCTTGAAAAGGACCCGTATGAAATGAAAAATGTTTATAATGATCCTTCATATTCGAAAAAACTAAAAGAATTGAAGGATGAGCTGCACAGACTCCAGAAACGGGTTAATGACAAACCGTGCGATGAGATTGAGTAATTTTCTCTTATAATTAAACACTATAAAGTTGCACTTTTTCTATCGGAGAAGTAAAAATGCCTTTTTTGCAAGGAAAATGAAACGTTTTGATAAAAACCACTTTTGTGCAGTGCATTAAAAAAGTCATGTTTTTCCAGCGTTTTTCGCATATTTTGGGAAAACTGCAACATTATAGATTAAACAGCATTCAAATATTTTTGCCAGGTTCATTTTTTAGAGATATCCAGACTGGCTATTTTGCAGAATAACTCACAATAACAAATTCATTTAATCGATATTAGATATTATACTAAACCAACATGGAAATTAGAATTTACATTCGAAAATTTTAATGATATTCTTCTTTTAAAAGGAGGATAAATAAAAGGAGGATAAATCGATGGAAATTAAATTGACAAAATCAGAGAAAGCAAAATTAATTCAAAAACATAGAGAATCAAAAATAAAGTTTGAGGCTGATAGAATTAAAATATTAATGGTGGAAAATTTTGAAATTATTAGATAATTTTTCAAACTTTGTAGCAGAATTTAAGTATTACAAAAACATAACAACATTATTTTTTTTATGACAGTTAAAGAGTATTTATATAACGGGATCAGTTTCCGCGATAGAGATATGTCAGTAAAAAACCCAGTCACTATTGGACGCCATAACCCTGTCAATTTACTGAAAATTAAACAAGAAATCCACTACCATGCATTTACTGAAATTGTATATATTTATGAGGGAAGAGGGATATTACAAGTTGAAAATAAAAAATATTCTTTTTCACGCGGGGATATGATAATAGTACCATCATTCCTTATACATATTATCAATCATAAGTGCAATGTATTTAATGTTCTAACTTTTTTTATTGATATATACGCGCTTGGCAGTTGGTTTGAAGGTTCTTTATATATGGATGAATACATTAAATATATTGATTTATTATATAAAATTGCCCCCGTACAGCATAATCCGGATAAAAGCTTGCCAGGGTTTATCAAAAACAACCTGCAAATAGAAAAGGAAGATATTGCCTCGCGAATAAATGCTGTTTTAAATTTTTTCACATACCTTAAAAATATGAAACTACAAAATAATAATAACAGCAATAGTAGAGTTGATTTCAAATTCTGGAAAGTCCTATCATATATTGAACAAAACTATGCAAAAAAAATTGAAATAAAGCAAATTGCAAAAACGTTTGACCTTACTCCATATTACTTCACAAGAAAATTTAAATACATATTCAAAGAAAATTTTAAAAACTTCTTAAACAGATTTAGAATAAAGAAAGCTCAAAGTTTGCTTTTTTTATCCGATAAGTCTGTTTCAGAAATTGCTTTCTCTGTAGGTTTTATTGACAATAACTATTTTTCACGTATATTTAAAAAATTTACAGGCATTCCGGCAAAACAATACAGAGATAATCTTTTTACATAAAAAGAACAAATTAGTTAGGGCTTGTCCCTAAAAAGCGAAATTTAGCTTTATCTTAAAAAATGCCACATTCTTCATCAGAATAGATTTTACCGGCAATGGAAAAATTTCTTATTCCCGATATACGGGTGCAGTTGCACGGTATTTTTTACTTGTGAAGACAGACCTCTCCTGTCTTTGTAATAGAAAGGCAATTTTTATGCGGCTATTTTAGCCGCTTTCTGTAGGGCATTAATAATCCGTGCCAATAACCACAGATTATGCGTTAGAATCGAAATACCAATTGAACGTTCTCTGCTCGCGAATCCTTTCGCACGAAGGGGTCTGGTCGTAAAATTATTTTTTACAATCGCGATACGGCCTTCCGTTTGTCCGCGCCGCTCCTGATGTATCCGAAACGTTTTACTCTGAAGCCTTTCTGTTAATTCATTCACCGCTCTCGGGCACATAAAATTTACTATCTTGTTGCGTTTTAAAAAAAAATTTAAAAGTCATCTTTTATTTATGGCAAAACGCTTTGTAATATCAAAAGTAACGTTTACCGTGCGGCTGGAACTGACTGTTATTGCCGTGCCTATATCAAATGTTTCCGTGGGATGAAAAATCAGTCCCAAACTGCCTGACTGGGAAAATGCATAAGATACGGAAGTCTGAGTCTGGGTGTAAACAGGCGCGGTCTGATCGCGTTTCCAGGTATTCGTAACCTGTCCTAGGTTTCTTTCCGTATACTCGCTTACTACCAATGCTTCCTGGCTTGTAGTCTCTGTGCTGGATTTTGTGATCTCGACTTTGGGAGTCATACTGGCAACCAGAGTCAGAGCTTTTTTGAAATTTATCTTGCCGCCGATCGGGATTGCAACCGTATGAACAGTCTGCGACCAGTCAATTCCGCTGCCCGGATATGCTCTCAGGGAATCGAGCTGGTAGTCTATTGCAGGGGATTGAGAGTATTTTAATTCGATGTATTCGGCAATTCTGATATTGTTTGTAACAGTACATTTCTTTATGTTAAGCGTGTACTTGGGATAAATGCCCACTTCCCCTCCCGGGAAAGGTATTTTTATTTTTATATATGCATGCGCTTCCCTGTCCATTATCCGGGTATAGCTCCTGGTTTTAAGGTAATTGCTGTAATAATAGACATATTCATCCTTCTGAACAGTACTGCCCGGATAATTGGTCCATACAGGCGAAGTTGCAGGGATAGAATTCATTACAGCGGCTCCTGACAGAATCTGCGATCCTGCGCTGAAAACCTGGTATTCGGTGAGTTCTTCCCTTAGTCCCTTTTTAGATGGATTATGTTCAGTCCAGGCATAATACCCGCCCACTTCGTAGTTGGAAACCAGAGTAATAAAAGCTCCTGCAATCCATTTGCTGTGCGTACCTGCTTCCTGCATAAATGCCTGGGAAGGATTGTCGGAAGACAGTTTGCCTTTTTGAATGACAGTATCGTCAAAGTAAGAATCAAAAGTGTGAGTTTCATGCTCATACGGAATAAAGTTCGTGTTACTAATTACACTCACTGTTTTTAATTCCATATAGTCTTCGGAAAATCCGAGATTTTTTTTATAGGCCCACTGCCCGAAAATGTCAACAAAAGACACTTTTAACGAAGCCCCGGCTATGTTTTCCCAGGAAGTATTATCGCCCCGGTTTTTAAGAGTTATCATCCTGTTGCCGTTGAAATTATAAGCTTTACCGGCAAGAGTCATACCATTAATATTATTGACAGCAGTTGTATATGTATTAACTGCCCAAGGCACTCCATTCCAGATATATGTATCACCATGCTGGATATTAGTTGCTGTCATTGCTTCCCGGTAATTGGTTATATTCCGGGTATAGGAATTATAGGCACCCAGGCTAAATTTACCGATATTAATAGCAAGGCCGCCTATCCCTGTAAAAGACTGCCGCAGATAATACGGCTCCATCATATTGGAGTTGATGTAATTCTGGGTATTTGTCGTTTCGCTAATAATTACTGATGATGCAGGCTGGGTCCAGCGTGCTGTGCTAATGATATACCCGCTATCCTGCTGAAAATTGCTGTACTGGGTAAGAGGATTGTAAGCTAAAGTATTGTATCGCAATTTGATATAGGGAGTAAGAATCTTTGCCAGGTTCAGCGAAGCCATGAGTTCCGGAGCGCTTTCATAACCGAAATAAAGCATGGATTTTTTTACACTCCACGGCTTTTTCAGATCATCAGCATAATCAGCAGTATCCTTGTAAATACCGTCAGAACCCTTGTCGTAACTTGTTTTTCCCTGCGCCAGGGCTGCCAAGCAAAGCAGCAGTACTGATGNNTGCGTTCAATAATATTTTTTTTATCCTTTTCATAAAAGGTATCCTGTATTTATTAATTAAAACCGTTTTGTTACATCAGTACTCACATTTACCGTACCGTTATTCTGCACAGTAAATCCAACACCCAAAGCCAGGTTCTTCCTTGGCAGGAAGCGGACCCCGAGACCGCCGCTTTTGGTAATAGTATAATATTTGCCTGTCTCTGTTAATTTTGTAATTGGCCTGCGGGTAATGATCTCCTGCGCTATCTGTTCAGGATTGTTTTTTGAGCCTAATGTAATTTCGGTTTTTGATACATCCTGACCCTTTTCCCTTTCGATTTTGTATGACGTAAATGTAAACTGTACCTTGGCGCCTGCAAAAATCTGTACTTTTTCAGTAATGGTAACTTTTGCCGCAACAGGCAGGCTTATGCTGTGGGAAATGCCTGTATACTTTATTTCGTCACCGTAGGCAGTCATTACTACATGCTCTGTGCGGTTTAAAGTAAGATGGTTGGTATGCTGGGGATATGGATTGATATTTGTATAGACCCCGATTACACTGATATCACCCGTATAAAAGGACTCTGTTGTTGTATCATCCCTGTATTCGCTTTTTTTATAATTGAATCCGTATGCAGGAAAAATATTAATTTCAACATCGTCAATAGTAACTACTTTTTCAATATCCAGACCTGCGGATATATTACGCGGCGTACCGCGGTAAATTCTCGTCATAGAAACATTACTGCTGAAGGTAAAGTTAGTATTGAGAATACCGTAATACTGCGATGAGCTCCAGCCTGGCATATAATTGGTATCTTCAAGTTTCCAAAATTCATGAAGCTTTGCTGCAATAATAGTATTGGATATTTCAGCGCCGCGCTGAAACTCCTGGAACTCTTTTCTGCTTACAGTCAGATTATGATCGCGGAAATGGTAAATAGTATAACCGAAGCTTGCGCCGAAATTCGCTGTTTTTACAAAATTAAGGTCAATACCGCCAATCAGGTCAACATTCAGGCCTCCCTCCTGCGCAAAGGTAGAGGAAGCATTATTGCCTGATATGGCAGTGAATGTCTTGCCTTCACATTCATAACTCTGGATAAAGAGCTTGTCAATACTGTGTGCGGGAGAAAGCCTGTTGGATATGGAGCTTTCGGACTTTATATAAAAATAGTTATTCGTGTAGAAGTTATTTATAATAAGATCAGCTGATGCGTACGCTTTAAGAAAGGAGAACTGGGCTGCCAAGCTGATCTTATTATAAATAATATTATTATTTTTATAATCAACAGCAGTAATTTGCCTGAGACCGTCTTTATAGGAATTGAGAGGCACTGTCCAGGTAGAACTGCTGTCCGAGTAATTATCCGATCTATACAGCTCAGCCCAGTAATTTGTACCACTGTTGGTAAAACCCTGAGCATTTACCAGGTATTCATTATCGGTCTTATCAAAATTGTAATCATCTCTGTCATAATACATGCGGAAATAATCATTAACAGCTACACTGACTTTATTCTTTTTTATGTTGAAACCCGCAATCCCGCCGAAATAATGCATGATATCCCCGGGCTTATCGTAGACTTTTTTTATCTCACCGCTGGTATTAGTGTTGGTTGTTATGGTCTCCATGCCCATACTGGTATATTTTGTTACGGTAAGGCCTACATCCGCATCCTGTCGTTCTTCAATATAGGTAAGATTTTGTGCGCCTGTGTAAAATACATGTAAAAATGGAATAAAAGCTCTGGCTTTGAGAGCGCCGGAAATGCTAAAAAGACCGATACCTGATGCAAAATCCATGGTATAGCCGCCGTCAATAAAGGACTTATCAATAGCGTTCATATACCTTGCATAACGAAGATAATCGCTCTCGCTGAAAAACAATCTCTCTGTGGAATTGTAGAGTGTAGAATCAGAAAAAAGCATAGATGCTAAAATCAAGACTAATCCGGCAATGATAATAACAAGCTTCCGCATATATAACTCCGTTTTTTAAAAAAGGATAGGAAAATTTAGTCTGTTAAAATAAAAATGTCAAGCGTTATAGTAACAAAAAGTCCCGGTTTTTTTGCAAAAAACCGCGGTAAATTCTTCCGAGGAAGTCTTGCGCGACTACTTCAGTGCCTGGTAATTTATAACACTGCCAAATAGTAAGAATTTACATCAANNAATAAAAATTATCGGGCTGCACTTTCACGCATTATGGGAGAGTTTACCGTTACTGATATTGATTAGCCGTTTTTCACAAGCTGCTTTTTCCGCAGCCTGCGCCACCAGTACCGCTTCCCGCCCGATTTCGCCAAAGAGTTTGTTTTGCCTGTGCCCGTAAAGGCAGTCAATAATATAATGCAGCTGGCGTATATCTGCTCCGCCATGGCTGCCTGATTCCTCCGGGAAAAAATATTCGCAGCTTTGACCCTTTACTTCCCCCAAAGCGTGATTAAAATAGACTGTTATTTTATTGATACTCAAATCTGCCCAAATCTGTCCTTGCGGACCGTTAATAATAAACTGCCTGCCGCTTTTACCTGTAACTCTGCTGGCAAAACTTTCTATATATGTTGCGCGGCAGCTGTTGGCGTATTCGATTAAAACCATATGATTATCAAATGTATCCTTGGGAGAGTTATAGATACACAAATCGAATTCATCAGGGTCATGCCCCCATTCGTCTACCTTGTGCTGTTTGTCAAAAACATCCACGAAATATTGACATTGCGATGCCAGTTTGCAATTCCGGCAATTAGAGGCTGCTTCGCTTTTTGGCAGGTAAACATCAAGCCCGCCGAGGCTGGCGACCAATATCGGCCGGCTGTCCATGAACCAGTTCAGCAGATCAAGTGAATGGCATCCTTTCTCTACTATCAGGCCGCCGGAATTTTTTTTTAATCTGTGCCAGCGCCGGAAATAAGTCATACCGCCGCTGTAAAAATCCGTGCAGACAATAGTCTGCGGTTTTCCGACTATGCCGGAAGAGAGCAATTCCTTGATTTTCAGACAAACAGAGTGATTTCGTAAATTAAAACCCATAAATAATTCCTTGCCTGCTTTATCGCGCGCTGCCAAAATAGAGTCACATTCGGCAATATTGCGGGCCATGGGTTTTTCCAGAAATATATCTTTACCGGCAGCGAAGGCGCGGCAGGCGAGCTCCGCGNNACATAACCAGATCCATTTCAGGTATCTGCAGGAATTCTTCAATATTGTCATAGACAGCGCCGCAGCGTGAATTAGTCCAGTTACGGGCTGCAGCGGTTTTTTTAGAGTTATGATCGCAAAATCCGATGAATTCCACGCGATCAGAAAAATGTTCAAGCAGAGGAACAGCCAGGGATACTCCTCTGCGCCCGAAACCGATTATACCAATGCCTTTTTTTTTCATAATTATTCCTTTGTTAAATAATTATTATAAAAAATTATTTTTTATTAACATCCAAACCTGTAAGAGCAAGAATAATCATTCCGGCCTTATAGTAATTCAGATGTTTAATTTCAACAGCTCTTATAGTTTTATCAGGAAATGGATTAATAAATTCATACTGATAAAAATACGCTTCTTTTTTTTTATCTATCTTCCAGACATACCGGCAATCAGTCGGATTCAGAGTATAGGGATTTTCAGTAATGGTATTTATGTTTTTATCATTGGCAATAAGCCGTGAAAACGAGGATCCGTCATCATACCGTAAAGTGTACTGGCCGGCTATTAGTCCGATTGGCCAGAAATCAGGCATGCTGTAAGACCCGCTCACAAGTTTTTTATCTGCCAGCAGCGAATGGAGAAAAAATATACTTGAAAATTTTTTACCGACAGGAATTGTTTTAAGCGCTCCGGGATCAATAACTATAGAGTTTTTTTCGTCTGCTGTCAGCTGCATCGGAACATTAGCGATGATTTGCCTGGCATCTGATGTTAGCTCTTCCAGGGCAATACCATTGCTCAGCAGATATGCCTTTAGAGAGTGCGAATAAAGAGCATCCAGCGGCAGCGGTTCAAAAGAAATGCCGGCGCGCGGATTGGGGCGGACCGAGAGCAGCGTAAATGCATTGCCCAGAAAGCCGTTTTCAACCTCTTCATAAATATTCGGATTTTTTTCTTCAGCAAGATTCCAGGAATAATCCGCAGAAAGAAACACTTTATCAAGGCGGGTAAAATTATCATCATTGTCCGGGAAAAAATGCCGTTTTGGTCCATAGCCATAGGCAGCAACTCCGAACCCGTAAATATTTGTCCGCGATTTGTAAAAAGAGTTCCAGTAAGTATTAATAATCCAGACCGGCCAGCCTTTAGCGGAAAAACACTCTACACTATTGCCCAGATCATGCCAGGGACACATAATAATATCTTTGGGAAAAGAGTCCAGTGTCTTGTATAAATCAAAACGCTTTCCGCCCATCTGCTGATCAAGCATATCCGAATACATGAACATTTTAATTCCGCGATCTTTCAGCCATTTATACAGTTTTAGATGAAAATCAAGAAACGATTGCGCGCGGGATTTTCCGTTGATTTCGGCCGAGGGCGTTGTTCCTTTTAGCGGGTGAAAATAATACTCATCGCTGCCGGGAGAAAAATATTTAATCTGCATACTGTCAATAAAATCGCTGATCATGGCGGTGACAAGATTCCAGTGCTGCGGATGTTCAAGATTGGCTTCAGCGGGGAAGTCTTTATCCGCAAGTTCGGGAAAATATCTGAGATATGAATAGCCGGCATGAGAACCAAGTTCAATGCAGGCGCCGACTTCAATAAAATTATCCCGGCAAAAAACAGCAAAACGCCTGAGATCATCAAGACTGAAAAACTTGGCGTCAAGGTTAAGAGCCGGAACGCTTTTATAATTTACGCAGGACGAAAAATCGGGAAAAAAATGTGTATTTTTAAGGCCAATTACATAACGTTCTGTAAAGTCAACAAGATCATCATAGGTAATGGAGGTTTTGAATTTCCATTCTTTGGACCAATGCCCCGGGTGGAAAATTTTTAAGGCGCGCTGTCTGCAGTCCGGCCAGTCATGGATCTCTACTCCGAAGATTTGCCGGGACGCTCTTGGATCATAAGACGCTGTCAGCACCTGAAAAAAGGTGGTGCAGGCATAATAAAGCCCCTGTTCATCATTGCCCTCAAGCATTACATGATCCTGATTAATGGATAGATAATAACCCTGCTCTTTATTAACCTGCTCATTCACCGGCTGTTTTATCGCCAGTTTGATGATATTACTGCGCATATCTTTTACCGGTTGCAGCGGATATCCCATGAAGCTGCTGAATTTTTGATTAAAAAGTTCTGCAGTGCGTCTGGTGCGTGCAGTTGCATTATCAGGCACTGTAATGTATTTGTAATTGGCAGCCGGATAGGAAGTGTTTTTCCAGGCAGCTTTTTTAACGCGCGGAATAAGTACCGGATGCGAACTTTGTCTTGCGCCGGTATTAAGTTCTGCTTTCACTGAAATATAGACCTTGTCAAAATAAAACTCAAGATTCTTTTGATCTCCGGCCCTGACTGATATATCAAAAAACTCTATATCGCCCAATTCCGAAGCCCGGAATTTATATTCATGGTAGCCAAGCTGCAGTACCTGCGGCTGATAGCCTACAGAGCGTTTGTTGCCTTTGGCCCAAACACGAAAATTTATTATAGGTGCATTTTCTTTATCATAACGGATACCGACTTTAATGCCGTCATATTGAACCGACTGAACTGCTTTCAGATGTTCTTCTGTAATCGTAAAGAGTATCTGGGCTTCGCCGGAATCACCGGTGCACGTAATATGCGCATAGGGAGCATTATCAATTATAACTTTTTCAGCTTCCGGCCGGAAATTGCCCGGAACCCATGATTTTGTCCGGCATTTTAATTCGGCGGGCGGATTTTTGCCGGCATCGTATATTATCAGCGCCGGATCAAGAGCAGCATATAGTCTCGCTGCATTTTGAAAAAAGAGCATAAGGGTAAAAGCAGATATTCCAATTTTTTTTTTCATACTTTCTCCTTCGAAAATTATATTTAAAGGCTTCTCACAGAGAGCACGGAGCACACGGGAATAAAAATATGTTAAATTCCTCCGTGTACTCTGTGGGCTCCGTGAGATCCACATTTTCATTGTTTCGGGTGTGATACTTGGCCATGCGTAACGATAATATCATGCTTAATTATAATACAATTCTCTTATCTGGAACAATGCACTATAGTCATATTTTATTGCACTAATTTCGCCTCGGTTACCTCCTGATAGCGGTAATGAGCCGGCGAAATGCCGGCAATTGATTTAAAGACACGATGAAAATAATTTTCACTGACAAAGCCGGTTTCTTTGGCAATACTTTTCACCGGGAGCGTTGTTCCTGTGAGCAGTTCTCTGGCTTTCTGAACTCTCAGATTATTCAGATACAAAGATGGATGCATTCCTGTGTTTTTTTTAAATATTTTATAGAAATGCCCTCTGCTGATCATGGAGAGAGGAATAATATCGTCAATATTTTGGATTACCGAGAAATGAGTATGCAGATAATTTATACATGACGATAAGGCCGGAGAGCTGCGCGCCGGAGGCGGAGACTTGATGATAGTCTCTTCCAGAATAACGCTTAACAAAGCCAGTAAATGATTTTTTAAAAAAAATGCCTTGCCTCTGTTTAATTTCTGATGGAAGGTATGGATAAACTGAAACCAGCTGTGTATAATCCGCTGCTGACTGGCGCCGGTTACCTGATATCCTTTATGGGCTGCATCGGCATTAAGGCAAAATGGCTCGGTTACAAGAAAAGAATCAAGCAGCGGCGATGGAGAATCAATTGTCAGGCCGGGTTCTGTCATCTGCGGTAAAAAGCCCAGAATAAGTTTATCCACGACCGGTGTAGCAAATATTTCCCTGTGCGCTTCTAAGTGATTGATGAAAAAAAGAGAGCCGGGGCTCATGGCATATTCCCGCTTCCCGATGAAATTGGTTCCCCTTCCGGAAAGCAGTAAAGTGATCTCGAAAAACCTGTGGAAATGAGATGGAATGCCGGAGAGTTTTTCATAATGGGCCAGACAGGCATAGACTCCCAGGCCGTGATTTTCTTCAGAAAAAGAAAAAATATTATCCTTGTCAACAACAATTTGCCCCCATTTTTTTTTCGCTTCCGATGATTCCGGAATCAGGTAGGGATAAAAATTTATCTTTTTCATATAGCAAAATTATATCCGTTTTTCCGGCATCTTACAAATTTTGAAATCCGTCATTGCATGAGTAATCTGCAATCACCGGATACATTTTCGATATGCTACAAATGTACTGCCGTTAAACCAACATCTGACGCTATTGAAAAAAACATGCTTATAGCTTTGAAAAAAGATAAACAATTGATCAACAACAAAATAATTTATTTTTATAAAGTATATAACGAATGAAATAAATTTAACATTATTGGCAGGAAATTTTATACGGCATCTGCAATCTGCCTGATATCAAGTTCCGGTACGATATTTTTTTTCTCTTCATCAGCGCCCGGCCCCGGGAAAGCGTGCGGGCAGCCGCGAAGCCGAACACAGTTTTTATGGAACCCGGCAATATAGGTATATAAATTTTGTACGCGGGGATTATTTTCATTTTCAAGCAGAATGATTTTTTTTATATTATTAAAGTTCAGCCGGAAAAGGTCCGTTTTTTTTATTTCTTCAAGCAGTGCGTCCGTATAGGTAAAACCCGAAATCTCTGAAAATCGGCTGCGGGTTTTTCCTGCGGCAAATGATCCGGCGAGTCCGGTTTTCCACTCTTTTCGGATTTCGGCAATATGTTCCGCACCCCGGCAAACCGGATATAAAAGCAGAAGCCTGTTTAGCGCTAACTGATATTTTTCCATAAAAAGCGCAGCCAGGCTGGCGCCGAAACGCACTCCGCACAAGTTAATTTCTTCCAGGCCCAGACTGGCCGAGAATTCTTCCGCGGCGCATTTTATATCTGCAAGCCAGTCTTTTACGGAAGCTTCTTCAAACAGGCCGCTGGAATCTCCGGTTCCGGAATAATCAAAACGCAGGACATGAAAGCCGCGGGCGCATAAAGCTTCGGCTAATTTAATGCAGGTACGGTAAGCCCTGATATATTCCTGTCCGAGCGGATAACACATGATAATGCCTTCACCGGCGCGAGACTTGATTTTCGGTTCGTGATATACGCTGAAAATTTTCTGCCCGTTTTTACTTGTCAGGTAATTTGCTTCCATAAATTATCCGGCCTGTCTGCTGTCTTTTTTTTCATACTGGGCAGCAATCTGCCTGAGATTCTGATTGATAAAATCGCGGAAAGCCGGACGCCGTCCGAAAAGTTTTTCCATTTCACTCATAATTTTTATCACCATGAGCGATTGCCCGCCCAGATCAAAAAAATTTGATAGTGCGTTTATTTTTTCGATCTGCAGAATATGTTTCCAGACAGCAGCAAGGGATATTTCCGCTTCGCCTGCAGGTTCCTGAAATTCTTCCGTTTTGTAGTCTTGAGTACTGATCATTTTAAGCAGGGCGGATTTATCGGTTTTTCCGCCCGGAGTCTCGGGGAAAAAATCAAGTTCCATAAACAGGGAAGGTATCATGTAATCCGGCAGCAAAAGACGCAGGGCTTTACGAATAATCATAACCGAAACCGGTTCGCACACTGTATAAAAAACAATGAGGCGGGATTGATCCATATTTCCTTCTGCCCATACTACGGCCTTTTTTATCTGCGGAATGGTTTTTATGGCGCTTTCGATTTCCTGCGGCTCTACCCGGTTTCCGCGTATTTTCAGCTGAAAATCTTTTCTTCCCAGGTATTCAATATTGCCGTCATTCAGAAATCGGCCGCGGTCCCCGGTTTTATACAGGCGTTTCGCGGGTAAAAGCGCATTACTTATAAAACTTTGTTCAGTGATTTCTTTTTTATTATAATAACCCTGCGCCAGACACAAGCCGGCGACAAATATTTCACCGGCAGAACCGCGCGGCACAGGATTATAAAAACGATCTAGAATAAAAATTTCCGTATTAAACACCGGTTTTCCGATAGGCACATTTTTTTGGCTTTCCGATAAACCGGCAGTATGGTAGCAGGTAACATCCGCGGTAACTTCCGTGCTGCCGTAAATATTCAACAGGACAACCTGCGGAAATATTTCGCGCCAGGTGCGCACCAGATCCGCAGGCAGAGTTTCACCGCTTGCTATAACCATCTGCAGGCTGCAGGAAGCGATTTTTTCATGCAGACCGGCATCTTCTTTTATTTGTACAGCCAGGGAAGNNCGGCCTCAAGCAGCATTCTGCCGTCTTTAAGCGCTTCCGGCGGAAAAATAAAGCTTTCAATGCCGCAAAGTAAAGTACCCAGCAGTTCCCAGATGGAATCAACAAAACTTACTGATGTCTTGGCCCCCCAGAGTGCATGCTCTGAAAATGTAAATTCTTCTTTCATCCAGAATGCGCGGTTCAGCAGAGATCTATGCTGGGTCATTACGCCTTTGGGGCCGCCTGTGGATCCCGAAGTATACATAATATAGGCTATATCATCAGCCCGGGTTTTCTGATCAGGATTAACCGTACTGTAACCCGGGAGCGCTTCTGTGTTTTCATCAAAATAAAAACACTCTGCGCATAAAGCGCCGGCTTTTTCTTTGTATTTAATCTGACTAATCAAGCTGTCAGCCCGGCAGTCATCAAGCATGTATTTAAGCCTTGATTCCGGATAATCCGGATCAAGAGGCACATAGATGCAGCCTGTTTTCAGAATACCAAGAAGCAGCGCTGTATATTCTATGGATTTATCAGCCAGCAGGGCGATTTTTTTCTGTGTATGCAGATTGCGGGAAATAAAAAAATGCGCATATTGATTGGCGCGGGAATTAAGTTCTTGATAATTTATCTGTTTGTCATCCTGCTGCAATGCGGTCTTAAATGGAAAATTTTTCGCCAGTTCTTCAAAATAACAGACAGACTGCTGATCAGTAAAATCATATTTTTTGCCGCGGCCCATCTCCAGAATCCGGATTTTTTCCCGGGCCGGAAGCATATCCATATCCTTTAACAATACTTCCGGATTTTTTTCAATCTGCATTAGAATATTAATATATGTTTCTCCAAACTCTCTTATGCGCCCGGGCGAAAACAAATCCGTGCAGTATTCAATTTCAAAATTTATTATTTCACTTTCCCAGGCGGTAAGAGTAAAATCAAATTTTGATACACGGCTTTCCGGAGACTGAAAAACTATTTCTGTTCCCGGTATTGTCAGATTGACTTCTTCCATATTCTGAAAAACAAACAGAACATCAAACAGGGGATTACGCGACAGATCGCGTTTGATCTCAAGCTTTTCCACCAGTTCTTCAAAAGGATAATCGCTGTTTTCATGCGCATCAAGCAGCCTCTTTTTCAGGCGTAAAAGAAAAACGCTGAAAGATTCATCGCGAACAATCCCCGAACGTATGGGCAGGGTTTTAAGAAACATGCCCACTGTATTCCGGAATTCCGGGCGCTTGCGCTCCCCGGCAAGCATGCCGGCTATAACATCATCCTGCCCGCTTAAAAATGAGAGCAGCAGGTTAAAGGCCGCGAATAAAAGCGTGTTCATGGTTGTGTCATATTTACGGCAGAGCAGTCTGAGGCCGGAACCAAGCTGTTCCTCAATTGTAAAATTAAGATATGCGCCTGTATAGCTTTGCACAGGAGGACGCGGATAATCCGGAATAATGTCAAGTAAAGGAATACTGCCCTGAAAAGTATCAAGCCAGTATTTTTCCCTAATCTGTTTGGCATCCTGCTGCAGAAAGTTCTGCTCCATCCAGGCATAATCCTTATATTGCCAGTCGCAGGGCGAAAGATACAAATCGCCGAGTGCATCCATGAAATCGCGCATGATAATATCCACGGATATGCCATCGGCAATAATGTGATGAATATCCGTAAGCAGAAGAAAAGTGTTACTGTCTTGTTTTACAATTTTTACCCGGAAAAGCGGAGCGGATTCAAACGTAAAAGGACGCACAAACTTTTCTCCGGTCACGGAAAACGGAGCGCTGTTTTCCTCGTATTCCGGCACAAAAGAGACCGTATTATGGATTTTCTGCACAACGTTTCCATCTTGGATAAAAAATGCAGTACGCAGGGCTTCGTGTTTTTCAATAACCGCCTGAAAGGCTTTTTTTAGCTTTTCAGGATTGACTTTACCTTTCAGAATAAAAAACGTGGGGATATTATAAATAATGTTTCCGGGATTAAGCTCCTGCAGGGCAAAAAGCCTTTTCTGTGCGGAACCGGCAGGATAATATTCCATTTTCGGAGCATGTTTTAATGACACAGATATGGCATGGGCGTTATTTTCAATAAACAGCGCAAGTTCGGCAATTGTAGGATTATTAAACATTTCCCGCAGGCCGAGTCCGGCCGGCATTTCATTTTTAAGGGCAGCTATGATGCTTACCGCGCTCAGGGAATTCCCGCCCAAATTGAAAAAATTTTCCGTCCTGCTGATGTTTTTTACATGCAGCGCTTCTTCCCATATTGAAGCAATTTTTTTTTCAAGATTGTTTTTCGGCGGAGTATAATCCGCACTTCCGGCAGAGAGATCCCGGTTTTTAACCAGCTTTTTTCTGTCGATTTTACCGGTAGCGGTAAGCGGTATTTCATGAATACGGTAAAATCCGGCAGGCAGCATATAGGCCGGAAGTTTTTTCTGCAGAAAGGTGCGCAAGGCGGAAATATTAATTTCCCCGGCGCTTTTATAAAAGGCATAAAGCGCGCTCTCGCCGTTTTCAAATTCTTCAGCGGCAATAATTCCTTCTTCCAGTCCGGGATAATTTTTTAATACCTCTTCAATTTCCCCGGGCTCTATTCTGTAGCCTCTGATTTTAAGCTGGCTGTCAGTACGGCCCCTGTGAAAGATTATACCGCTTTCATGCCATTCACCGAGGTCTCCGGTTTTATACATTTTGGAGCCCGGCAGAAAAGGATTATCGATAAAATATTTTTTTGTCAGTTCATCATTATCAAGATAGCCGTCCGCCAGCCCTGCTCCGCTGATATATATTTCGCCGCATATTCCCACGGGCACAGGCTCCAGGTTTTCGTCCAGTATATAGATCCGGTAATTGGGAAAAGGCGTACCGATGGAAATCTTGGAATATTCTTCATGCGGGGAGCAGTCAAAACTTGCGCTGTTAACCGTTGCTTCGGTAGGCCCGTAAATATTGTAAATGCGGGTGACAGAAAAAAATTCCTTTATTTTATTATAAAGCTCCACAGGAAAAATTTCTCCGCCTAAAAGCAGCATGTCGTATTGATGATGTTTAAGTTCCCCTGCCCGGCTGCTCATCACCAGCATTTTGATAAAGGAGGGGACACTGTCTATTACCTTTATCAGATTTTTATTAAGATAGGTTATAAAATCATCAGGAATGGAAAGAATTTCTCCGGGCAGAATGTGCAGTTCCCCTCCGGTAATTAAAGGCGTAAAAATCTGTTGTACGGAAGCGTCAAAAAAATACGGGGCGGTAAGCACATGTTTCTGCCCGGTCTGATAGGAAAATCTGCTTTTACATGCCCATACCAGATTGCATGCGGCGCGCTGGCTGATTTTTACTCCCTTGGGTTGTCCTGTAGATCCGGAGGTATAAATTACATAAGCAAGTTCATCGCTGCAGCCTGCGGCAGAAGGATTGGAAAAGTTTTCCGCGTCCCATTTGTTCTGCTGTTCGGAAATAAATATTTTGTTCTGCTTAAAATCCGCTGTTTTTTTTCTGTACCATTCATGGGTGATAATGAGTTTTATCTGCCGGTTCGAGAGCATAAAAGACAGGCGATCTTCAGGGAATTTAGGGTCAAGAGGCATATAAGCCGCTCCGGTTTTCAGTACAGCCAATATGCAGATCACTGTCTCAAGAGAACGATCAAGCATCAGGGCAGCAAGCATTCCCGGCCCAAAATTATTTTTAAGCAGAAAATGCGCCAGCCGGTTGGCTTTTTCATTAAGCGTGCGGTAGGAAAGAACCTGCCCGTTAAATACAACAGCAGCAAGCCCGGGAGTAAGCGCCGATTGTTCCTCAAAAAGCATGGACAGAGTTTTCTGATGAGGAAACCAGGTTTCGGTATTATTAAATTTATGCAGCAGGACAGCGAGTTCTTTTTCTTCAAGCACGCGTATATTCTTCACGGCTGACAGGGGATTATTAATTACCGTTTTCACAATCTGCACGAAATGAACGCACATACGCGCCACAGTCTGTTTTTTAAAGAGTTTTGTGCAGTATTCCGCTGAGCACAGAATGGCGGAGTTTTTTTCCTGGGCTGTAAAAGTAAGGTCGAATTTGGAAATAGAGGATGTAATTTCCAGAGACTTTATATCAAGATCTTCAAGCGCGAGAACAGACTCGTCAATGTTCTGAAATACAAACATCACATCAAAAACCGGATGCCTGCCGGGGTCGCGCCTGGTTTCGGCAAAGGCGGCTAACCGATCAAATGGAAAATCCTGGTTTTCAAGCGCTAAGAGACTGGAGTTTTTTACAGTTTCCAGAAAATCCGTAAAAGGTTTTTCTTCGTCAATCAGGGAGCGTATAGCCAGGGTATTTACAAACATGCCAACGGTCTTTTTCAGGGAAGCTTGCGTTCTGCCGGCCGCCACGGTTCCGACTATAATATCCTTTTGCCGGGTATATTTCATTAATAGAATATTAAAAACAGCCAGCAGAAATATGTATATAGTGCAGTTATATTCAGAGCATATTTTTTTTATTCTCGCGGCTGTATTTTCATCAATGGAAAATTCTTCCACTGCCCCGTCAAAGCTCTGTATGGCAGGCCGTGCAAAATCAGTCTGCAGATTAAGCCTGGGTACCGGCCCGGAGAAAACATTACGCCACCAGGTTTCGGCTTTTTTTATATGCTCTTCGCCGGCCGCACTGTTCTGCCACACGGTAAAATCCTTAAACTGTACAGCGCTGCCTTCGAGCCTGCCATGCTTGTAATATGCCATAAAATCTTCGATTATAAACTCAACGGAAAATCCGTCGGCAATAATATGATGCATGTCCATGTATAATAAATATTTTTGTTCCCCGGTTTTAATAATGTTTACCCTGAACAAAGGGCCTTTTTCAAGATCAAAGGATTTAACCGAATATTCCGCAGCCAGATCAGGAGTAATATTTTTTTCTTCATATAAAAAATCAAAATCCGGGCAGGTATTTACTTTCTGGACAATTTCTCCGCCAATTATACCAAAACCGGTGCGCAGGGATTCGTGTTTCTGCACAACAGCTTTAAAGGCTTCTTCGGCCCTGCTGACATCAAGCCTGCCGGATACGGCATATAAAACCGGAATATTATATACAACACTTTTTTTATCATATTGGGCAATAGCGTATAAAGCTTTCTGCGCCCAGGATGCCGGATAATATTCCCTTGTCCCGGTTTCCGATATATCAATATACGCTTTCTTTTGGGCCGAGGCCAGGGCAGGAGCAAGCTTTTCTATTGTAGGATTTTCAAACAGGGTTCTGATGGAAAGATCAATTTCGAATTCCCGGCAGATCAGGGAAACCGTACGAACGGCATTCAGGGAATTTCCTCCCAAATCAAAAAAATTATCAGTAATACCGA
This sequence comes from Spirochaetia bacterium, assembly GCA_003497555.1. GTDB lineage: Bacteria > Spirochaetota > UBA12135 > UBA12135 > UBA12135 > UBA12135. Next base: position 1,165 of record DNNS01000267.1, on the reverse strand, counting down.
TTTTTTCCAGTCCTAAAGATTCCTGCCAGATAACCGCGAGTTTTTTTTCCGCAGACATACGGGGCGCTGAATAATTTTTACCGGAAGCTTTTGGCATATGCGGTACAGGCAGGGCAGAACGGTCAATTTTACCGGAAGCGGTAAGAGGCAGTTTTACCATCTGCATTATGGCATCAGGCAGCATATAGCCGGGCAGGCAGGTTTTTAAATAGCGCATGAGAGCGCCGGTAGAAACCTGCTCTTCGGATACCACATATAGACAGATTTTATTTTCATTATTTATTGATTTTACCTCCGCAGCAGCTATCGCTACCGGAGGAAAATTTCCGGCAGCCGCTTCTATTTCGCCAAGTTCCATACGATAACCGCGTACTTTCACCTGCCGGTCAATACGGCCCAAATACTCAATATTGCCATCAGCTGTCATTCTGCCCAGATCGCCGCTTTTGTATATTAAAGTCCCGGGAACAAAAGGGTTGGAAATAAATTTTTCCCTGGTAAGTTCTTCGCGGTTAAGATATCCTTGGGCCAGGCCTGCTCCGCCGATATATATTTCGCCGGTCTCTCCCGGTTTTACCGGTTTTTTTTCATTATCAAGAATGTAAATTTGATAACCTGGAAAAGGCCTGCCGATAGGAACTGTTTTTACATCGCCTATTTCACCGGCAATAAAACAGGTGCTGTTAATGGTAGCCTCGGTGGGTCCGTAAATATTTACAATATTTTTTACATTAAAATATTTTTTAATTTTTCCGAACAGGGCTGGGGTAAGCTCTTCGCCGCCTGATAAAATCCAGTCATAAGAAACCTGCCCGGCATCACGGCGCGCCTGGCTCATAGTAATCATTTCAAAAAAAGTNNAAATTCCGCAGGATCATTAATCATTTCTTCTGACGCAATATGCAGTTCGGCTCCGCTGCCCAGAGGTGCGAAAATCTGCTGCACGGAGGCATCAAAAGTAAAAGATGCAATCAGAATATGTTTCTGCCCGGGCTGGAAATTAAAAATTTCAATACAGCATTTAATCATGTGCAGCATGGATTTGTGACTTATGGAAACGCCTTTGGGGCGGCCCGTGGAACCGGATGTATATATTATATATGCAGTGTCGTCAGGCTCCGGCAGGCAAATTTTATCCGAAGCAGGGGATAATTTATTCAGGTCT
>DNNS01000299.1 GCA_003497555.1 Spirochaetia bacterium | reverse complement strand
AATGCTTCGACCCGCAGGCCGCAAGACCGCCGGAAGGACCCGCCGCGCAAGTGCCTACGCCCGCCGGACTTACAACGCTGTTTTGATTCGAATTAAGCTGATTGACTAACATTTAAACCTTATCTAAATTAACGTAACTTATTGCTTTACATCACTTTACATGCAGTTTTTAAGGTGGTAAACGCCCATGTTCGTCGCTTAATTCACCCGTCTTTGCCTTGACTAACAAGCTCTTGAAGATGCGCCACCAAACAGCTTGCAGCTTGCGAATCTTTGTCTTCCTTCGTCGGTTATTGCCAAGCTTTTCAGCCTCTTCCACCGCAGCATCCCATAGATCCGACATCGCCAAAGGCTTAAGCTTTGCGTTTTGTGCCATAGACCATGCAGACTTGAAGCTGCCAATCTCGCTGTTGTCATCCTGTATTTTCCTTCTATCGCCCGATGTCTGCTCATTAAACGGCTCACGTTTGAATATCCCTTTAAAGATCTCGACAGCAAACACCTNNGAGCCGCCAAGTCCGTATAAACCGAGCCTGGGGGACGTATACCGGCTGATGGCCTGTTACCATCCCCCAGGGCGTCGGAAAAGGTCGGGTCTTTAGCGGGAGCGGGTTCAACGCTGCTCTTATCTGCTTGCTCAATACTTTTCTCTGAGCTTGCACTACTGTCCTTTGCTTTCGGGTTAGCGGGTTGAACTCCACTTGTGTTAATTTCACTTCCTGTGCCAGGCAGGTTTGTCTGGTCTTTGCTTTGTTTTTGAGCGGGTTGGGGTTTGGTTTCCGTTTCTTTTTCTTTTGATACGGGTTTGCCCGCTCCCGTTGTTCGCTTTCGTTTATAAGGCTGCGGATTTTCCAGATTTTTCCCGGGCTCGCGGGAATTTTCTGGAAATTCCCGGATTCCCATAATTTTGTTAGCCAGCGGTACTTGTTCTATAAATCCTGCTTTCTCCAAGTCTTTAAGATCTGCTAAAGCTTCAGTCTCATCACACCTCAGCCAGCGGGCTATACGTTCTACGTCAGCGGGTTGGTGCTGATGTAGCAGCCAGCCGCGAAATGTGCATACATCATTGGCTGAGCGTCTAATAAGCTCGTTTAAAGTTCCTTCCAACTGCCTCCAATTCTTATAATCTTCTTTTAAGTCATCGAGCTGGTCCATGAAGTGCCGCGATTCGACATCCGAGCCGGCAGCCACAAAAGCCTTGGTATATTGCAAAACTCCCTTTTTCTCCTGATCGTCCCGATATTCACAGCGTTCCTTAAATCGGGCTATGCGCCATACCATTTGTTCAGTTTTAGCCATTTATTTCTCCGTAGCTTTTAACAGCATCCTTGATGCAAATTGTATATCCGTTTCTTTTTTCTCGCGAGTCATGACTTCGAGGTCTTTGGTGCCGACAACCCGCCCGGCAACACACATCTCTTTACGCAGCGTATACTGCACACCATCATCGCTGATCGCCTGAATGCGAACCAGCCGCTTATCTTCCTGCTGAATAACAATGCTAATCATTTGCCACCATGTCCCAAAATACGATCTTGCGAATTGAATCTTTCCACCGAACCAGTGGCTTATCTTTCATGAGATTAAATATCGCTCGTACCGCTCCCGGTGTTGATGCCGCAAGCATCGGCCGCACAAACCGTTCATGATCGATAATCGATATTTCAGTCTTATCTACCCGGCTGTTAAAGTTTTTAAGGATGCCAATCCAAAAGCTTTCGTTGACGAATTCCTTAACCCCCTCATAAACATGCGTCGTTAGCCGATCAAGCAACGGTTCGCAGCTCACAGAAGTCTTATAACCCTTACAGAAACAATACTGCAAACATCGCAGCCGCTCTTCGAATCCCGCCGCGTTCGGCTCCCAGAATTTCAGCGTCGCATCATCGATGCTGCCGATCGTAAACCTGAAGATAATCTGCTCTTTATAATCCAACAAAGCCTCGGCCATAAATGGAACGACATTCCAGTGCGGCTTGGAAACAATGACAACCCTGTTTCCCTTATCGAGCAGCTTTTTTAGAACAACCATGCACTCATTTATATTATTAATTGTGATATCATGAGTTGCCGGGAACATAATCGGTTGCTTATCATCGGGCAATTTCCTGTACTTCTTTTTATCGACCGCTTTCAAGTCAACCATGGGCCGTTCATTCCATTCCACTTCCGTGCACAGCTTATGCCGATGACAAGCGTTCCATCTCGCATAACAATACAAACAGCCGTTATTACAGCCGCGCTGAATGCTCAATGGTGATCCCCATTCGAAATATCCGCCTTTAGATTTATCCGACTTTGACATTTTTGATTCTCCTGAGTTTAATGTTCGCTTTTGCGATAGCTTCGATAACATAAGGTGAGACGCTGTTTCCGATTTTTGCAACCTGGTTCGATTTTGAACCGGTAAGGATATAAGAATCATAAAAGCCCTGCGCACGGGCCTTAATCCGCTTCCCGCTGGACCGTGAGTTGGCTTGGGCCATACAATCGGCTGTCCATCGCATCTTGCAATCATAAACAGCCGCTTGCGAATCGTAGGAGCCCCATAATCGGCAGCTGACAATTCTTTGAACTCCACCTTGTAGCCAAGATTCTCAAGTTGACTCCGCCATAAATTAAAAGTAGCCCCAAGTTTTCGCTTATCCGGTTTGTTCTCTTTTGTCAGTGGCCCCCATGTCTGGAATTCTTTTACATTTTCAAGCGTGATAATTCTCGGCCTCACAGTCTGCGCCCAGTGTACTACAACCCATGCAAGTGAGCGAATTTCCTTCTTCACAGGCTTGCCGCCCTTAGCCACTGAAAAATGTGTACAATCCGGCGATGCGTGAAGCCAGCCGACATCCAAACCCTTTGTTGCCTCAAAAGGATTAGTCCGAAAAACATCATCGACCAGATGAATCGTTTCCGGGTGATTGGCCATGTGCATCCTGATTGCCTCGATGTCATGATTAACGGCAAGATAAAAAATGATGCCCGCTCGCCTGGCACCTTCCGAAACTCCGCCGCCGCCCGCAAACAAATCAATTGCTATTTCATAATCCATTACGTTAATTCCTCAAGTTTCCATGGCGGCTTAACCAGATCGTGAAACAGTACCGAGCACAATTTATCCCAGGTTCCTCTGGCTATTTTCCGCAGAATATGACAATGACAGTCAAACTCGCAATTCTTGCACAAACCCAAATCGTCAATCGTGTTTGCCAAAAGTAAATCAAAATTGTACATGCTGTTGTCTATCCTGTCCGTAAATTGAATAACTTCGCCGTTTCTAACCAGCGTCACCCAGTACTCCATTCATAGAGGTTTTCCATCCGGCCCCTGAAAAACTATCTCGCCGCAAGCCAGACATCGCCATGCTGTTGTTCCTTCTTTTTCATCTGCAAGAGCAAATCCGCCGCCTTCGCCAACCGTTTTTCCAAATTTGCTGCACTCCTCATTCGGGCAGGATAATTCTTTGGACTTTTCCTTCGTTACCGATTTTTCTTTTTTAGATTTACTCTTTTTGGGTTGATATTTTTTTATTAAAGCTAAAACCCTGCTATCAAACGGCACTTTAAATCTGTCATACGGAATATCAAGCTCTGCTTGTATTTTTTTATCATCACCGTAAATATTAATCGCAACTTTAGCTTTTAATATTTCGATTTCATCCTTTGAAGTTGCGAAAAGTTTACCCCTGATCGCTATCATCACGTCAACCGGCTTCAAATCACCCAGGCTGCGAGTCTTGGTCTCCCGTGCCGGCGTTTCGATTTTGTTGTCATTGGCTGCCGGATCCGGAACTTCGCCGGGCTTGGGATCTTCGATAAGTTTTGCCCCTTTAAATTTATCGAGATATTCCTTGGCCTGCTGCTCGGTCATAACCTGACCCACAGTCGGTGCTATTTCCTGCGCTGCTTTGTACTGGGCTCTCTTCGGCAGGGCCGCTACCATCAAAGCCTGATGCACCGGCAATGGATTGGTTTTCCGGGCAATCATCAGTTTAATTTCGTCCGGTAGTTGAACAAGTTTCAATCTCCTTGCCACCGTTTCTTCTGTAACGCCAAATTCGACCGCTACCTGCTTGGTAGTCCATCCGAGCCGATCTACATACCGCTGCATATCCCTTGCCTGCTCCAAAGGATTTAATGCCTTATGTTTGTTGTTTCCAGATGATAACCTCAACTCTGTAAGGGTATCGATGCTCTCAAACACCTTTGCCATAATAAACGGTTTTTTCAATTCTTTCGCAACTCTAACCCTGCATTCACCGCCGAGCAAAATCATTTTACCATCGACCATATGAACAATAACTTCGTCAATTTGGCCAATTTTTTCAATTGAATCTTTGAGTTCAAAAAGCCCGTCGAAATCCTGTCTCGGATTTTCCCCCGGAATAATTTCAATACTATCCACAGGTAAATTCACTATTTGAAATTTAACTTCACTTTCCATAAAAACTTGTCCTTTATAAAAAATTGAATATTTGATTGATTTATTTAAATAATGCCTCGCCCGACAGATCAGGCCCGACAAGCGAGGCTCACGACATAGATGGATGCTTTATGTTGTAACCGTACTTTTTGCAGTCGCTTTGATGCTCATTTTTTGGCCGTTGATAACTCCATTTTTACGGATATTATCGCTTACAACTCCTAATATTCCGCCGCCCAGTAATATCTGTAACAGACCCGGCCACCCGGCGACTGACCCGCTGGCCAACTGCAAAAGAACTTGCGTGAATTCATCCCATGCAGCCTTTTGTTTTGCGATATCGGCTTCGGCGAATTTAAACTTTTCCATTATGACTTCCTGCTGATTCTGCCACGCAAGGAAATCAATTTTCAGCTCCTCGGCATTTACAAGTTTGCCTGAAAAAGGACTCGGCGTTGCAGGTTCGCAGCCAACCGCCACAACCCAGAGAATCAAGCCCATTACCGGTAAAATCACTGTAAATCTGTTTTTTTCGATCCACGACCATAAATCTTTCATAACGATTCCTTTCCAAAAATTGTTACTTTTTTATTTTTTTGCGAGTAATGTCTTTATTCTCGCTATGTCTTTTTTAATTTTTTTAAACAGATGCGGCTGCGGCATAATGCCTAATTTTTTTGAGTTATTCACCGCCCCTTGGCCTTCCAAACCAAATTTAGCTGATTGAGCCAAACTTAGCATTACTAACAAATCATCTTTTGACATGTTTTTTAAATCATCCGCTGTGTACTTTTGCTTAATATTATATACCTGCATTTTTTACCTCATTGAATTAATGATTACCTTTTTCATTTCCGGCCGAAGTATCGCCCGCAGAACAGATCCCGGAAATTGCGGATACATCCTGCCTGACACAAGCTTTTGCGTTACGCTGTCCATCCCGAGCCATTTGATCTGCATGTTGACTTTTTGAATAAATGTTGGTTCGTGGTTTATTTCCATATATTTTTTCCTTAAATTTTATGCCTCAATTTTCTTCGTGTCTTCGTGGTGAGCCGTAGTTTCAATTTTCATTGCCTTAAACAGATCTTCCGACCGTTCGCCGCCCAGGTACCGCCGCTGCAATATTTCGAGCTTAACCCGCTTTGCGCTCTTGATATCGCTGGTTACAACTGCCCGATTAACAGCTTCGATCAACTTATCTTTTTCCGCGTTATTCATAATGCTGATACCTGATTGCTGATACCTGATTGCTGCCCGCTATATTGATAAGGCGCTCGCATCATTTCTCTTACTTTATGGCTATCAATTTCAACCGCTCCGAGTTTCAGTGCTTTGAATCGATTGCCGATAGTCAGATCGTAATGAGGCAGCTTCGACGTATTTTGAAACCACGCCCGCTTCATGCCAAGTTTACCAACTGCAAATTCATGCAGCTCTTCGATGGTGTCGGCAAGCAGATGACAATAAGTAGCATAAGGCCAGTCTCTTGTCGGTCTGCACGGGTTTATTTTATCTACATAGACCATAAAATTTTCTCAAAAATTTTACCCCCGGGTTTTCGGGATTTTGTTTCCTTGAAAAACAAAATCATAGGGGGTTGCTTTCTAATATCGCTTTCATTTGCTCCAACAGTTTTGGGGATCGTTTTCCGCCGCCGTAGGCGTTCACCATAAGCCTCATTTGTTCGAGCCTGTCATATTCGTGCCCGCTTAAAACTGAATGCCTTTTAGCCTCCTGGAACTTTTCAAGCACCTTCTGATACAGCTCATCATCCGGCACATCCTGAAGAAGTTCTTCGTTATAAAATACTTGATCCGGCACATCAAACAGTCCCTGAGCACCGCGATAAGGAATCGGCGTTCTAAACCGCCTTGCGTTTTCGGTGATGATAGCAAACCTGCCCGGCGTATAATCACCAAATGTTCGCTCCGGCTCAACCGGTGCATTTTCCGCTGTTATTTTAACACAGTCGATGACATCGACGATTCCGACAAGAGCGCCGAAAGCAAGAATCTGCTTTAACGAGTTTGAATAGCATGACAGTATTGTGACATGCAATATCTTAGCGCCTTTGAGATGCCGATGCTCGTCGATATTCATAATGATGTTCTGCGTAAAGGCTCGCAGGACTTTGTCAGCGACTATCAGCCGCTTTTTACCATCATCATAGCCGGGTGTATCAACCGCCAAAACATTCGGCGTTGGCCTGACTTTTGTCAATTTTTCAAAAAGCTTTAAATCCATATTATTCCTCTCCGAATCGTTTGAACCAGAATCTTACATTCTTAACCCAGTTGATATTTCCTCGATGGTCGATGCTCGGTGGACAATAAACATTTCCAAGGAACTCAATAAATTCCTCATAATCTTCATACCCTTGAAGATGAAACCGCCTGTAATTTTTTATGACCGTCGCAGCAGCCCAGGCTGCCTGCGTTTCAAGATTAGTCCCTTTGACCGCTACAACTCCAAACTCAAAGCCAGGCGGCCCGTTCTCGGCCTTGCGGATCGCCAGCAGCAAATCAAAAAGCCTTCCTCTGCATCCGTTCCGTTCGGCTGCCTTGGTTATGCAGGATATTTCGTTTTCAAGTCCGTAATAATCTCTTTTCTCGATTTGCACCGCCCGGCAGTTTCTTGCAATAACGGGTGCCACTGCCGCCGCCCCAAATACCAGAATAATTAAGATAATTATTAACTTTTCCACTCTCGAATCCTTTCAAAACTTTCATGCTTATTTCGACCGCAGTTTTTTAATTTCCTGTTTTATCGCCGCCAGTGCCTCCGCAATCCGCCGATCGCTTGCCCCGAATATCTTTTTATAAGTTTTTTCAAAATTCATTTTTCCACCATCCCCGCTTTCGCGAGGACAGGCTCCGGATTACCAAAAGTTTAACATTGATATATTTTTCTTAGAGCACTCCCGATAGGAGTTCCATACCCCCAGTCACCAGGTGCCCCCATAATGTTATGAATAATTTTGATTTGGGCATTAAATGCTTCGGGGGATGGTTGCTGCTCATTAAAATCGACCTGTTTTAAAAATTGCGAAATGCCCAATGCCCTTGGAAACATATTTACAATTTCCCTCGCAGTTATATCCATGCGAGTTGGTGCTTCTTCTTCAAGCAACATATGATATACATCCGAGATTGCCTTACTTAGTATCCTCATCCCTTCAATAACTTCCTGATGATTCATAAAATTCCCTTCCACAAAATTTTCAATCTTAACTATTAAATTCAAAAGGCGGCGTCCCAATCCGATCGGGATCGTCCATGTTTCAACTCCCGGGTTCTTTCATCGATTTTCGTACCTCGAAGAAGAAAATCAGAGGGAGTCATCCTTATTTTTCATCTCTCGCCGCCTATTAACTTTTAAAACAACCGGCGGAATCTTAGTACAGCATAAGAGCCTGCTGAGATTAAAGGATCCTTCTTATCGTTAGTTCGAATCCGCCGGTTTACACCATCCATGGGATTCAGGATTTATCCAAGCTACCGCTCGAAGTTTCACCCGTGCCGTCAGGCACACTAAATCCCTTCACATTGGGGTTTATTTACTTTTAAAAACACGGTTGAATTTGGAGCTCAACCGCAAAAGCTCCAGCGTAGTTAGCCGCCTCATACGCCGATGCGGTGTTTTAATGACGATCTGGATTTACATCCGGTTATGTCATACCCGGCCGCAACAATAGCAGGGGCCGGATTCGAACCGACAATTTCCAGGCTGTGATAACCCCCGAATCTTTCAGGATTTTGTTACCTTGAAAACAAAATCAGAGGGGGCTCTACCCTGCATCAAATTTACATTGCTTCAAGTTCATCAGCCCTGAGCCAGCTTTCGGCCCTGCGGCCAGTTGAGTCGTAATAAACAATGTTATATTTCGGAACGGAGCCAACGCTTTCCCAAATACCATCTACGACACCCTCACCGCCCGTTGCGACGATTTTAACTTTTTGTTTTAATTCAAATTTTGGATTCATATAAATCCCTTTCAAAAAAAATAATTTCAAAATAATTTTAGGCAATAATCCATTTGAGAATTGCTTCGCAAAATAGCGGNNGTGAGTCAACTGGATTAATGCCTAATTTTAAATAAAATCGCCCTTTAGCCTGACGGGAACACCCCGTTTTCTATAATTCAGGTAAATCTTTTTAGTACTTTGATTAAAACTTTTGGCTTCGGGCGATTTGTAAGCTTGAAATATGGCGGGTTTCAACCCCCGCTTTTCTAATTTTTCCACCTTGAGGGAAAAATCGCGGCGGGCGTTTCGAGGACAGNNCCGCCGGTAAACTATTACTCCAAGGAGGGAGGAGGAGAATAATTGCACCCCATCACCTAATAGCGAACGGCTGAAAGATGAGTGGGGCATCCTGGAGCTACCAGGAGGAGGTTTTTTAAAATGATTTCAAATGGCAGGCGGCCGAGGAGAGAAACCGCCATGCCGTGATCCTCCTAAAAAGGAGGTGGTTTATAATCTAAAAATGATTACCCCGATGGGAAAAAGGAGTCAACCTGGCTTGATATTGCTTTTAGCGTCATGACCTTGGCCATGGTTCAAAGCCGCATAACCATTTTCGGGGTACGTGCCTTTCGTGCTCTGGCTAAGTGGGGAATATTTTTGGGAATAATTTCGAATAAGAAATGCTGTAGCTTTGCGGCGGTTTTTAACTTACAAACAGTCCTGACAAACTGTCAGGATAGCTTTAATGGAGCCAACAGGATTCGAACTTGCGACCTCTTGCATGCCATGCAAGGGCGCCTTACAAACGGTCAGACGCCCAAATCTAATAGTTCACGCGCTCGTGACAAACGGTCTTTGCGAATCCCCAGGTATTTCTCTGTAGTTTTTAAATTAGAATGCCCGGCGATTTCCATAATTTCCCTCGATCTCATGCCATCGCTAAGCAAAGTTAATCCTGTTTTACGCAAGTCGTGAAACACTTTTCCGCTAATCATCGCTCGTTTAAGTAGGAACCTAAAATTCCTCTCAAAATTATTTTCCGGATTGCTGCACCAACGATATTTCAGGACGCCTTTCATTTTCAGAAATTCATACCGCTGTGGTGTGATGCAAATATACGGTTGGCCCTTCGGCAGCGTCTCGGCGATCTTCATCAGCAATTCGGCCAGTCTTGGAATAATCGGTACTATCCTTGTCTCACAGTCCTTCGGCTGCCATGGCCATGTATAACCGCTGGCAATCTTGGGCGTAATCTGAACCGTCTGGTTTTGAAAATCGATATCCTTGATTGTTAGATTCAAAACCTCGCCGCGCCGCAGCGTTGAAAGTCCCAAAAGAATTCGAGCCTTCCAAAGATCGCTGGCTATTTCCATCAGCCTGCGAATCTCTCCGGGTTCATAAATACTGACCGGCCGCCGTGCGATCTTAAACTTTTTCAATTCGGCAAAGGGGTTTTTCTCAATGATGTTTTTCTTTAATGCCCAATTGAAAACAGGACTCGCTGATGCAACTAAAATATTCGCTGATGTCTTCGACAGACCTTTTTCAATTAAATACGCTTGGAAAAGTTCCGCATCATCGGGCGTTATTTGATCAGCATCAACGTCACCGGCTAAATCTACCAGTTCTCGAAAAGCCCTGCCATTAAGATCGGCGGTTGATTGTACAATCCGCTTATTGATCGAAATATAATTTTGAATGAGCGAACTAAGCTTACAGCTATTACTCATACAAATATCCTCCCTTCCTGATAAGCCGCAAGCTACAGCACTAAGGCCATAAGCTTACAGCGTTTACCATAAATTAACAACTGTAAAAGTTTCCTCAAAATCTCATATTAATTTTTAAAAGAGCAAAATATTGACATATAGGCGTGGAATTGCTTATAATCTTTCCGCCGGTGAACCCCGGCAAGTCCTCATCGTTGTCGCAATCAGCAACTGCAAAACCGGTACGATGAGACGACTTCGGCTGAAAGGTTAAAATGGGCATTAAGTATGACCGCTTTGGTCAAACCCAATCCTACTATTGCTGTAAAAAGGAACCTCAAAATAGCCCACCGGTGGAAGACAAAGGCTATTTCTTTCAGCAATTCCACACCTATTAACTTTTTAAATAGCAATTCTTAATTTGGGTAATTTATCTTGACTTTTAATTCCCAAATTGCTATAATTAGGACTTCAAATTTTCGGCAGGAGGTCGTTTCTAAGTTCTAATTTCTAATTTCTGAGTTCTGATTTTTTTTTCGTTCGCTACACTACTTATTACAGCGTAGGCAAAACTATGTCAACTATAAAAGTTGACTTTTTCTGATTTATTTAATGTTTATTTACTTTTTCTGGAAAAGTTATTATTTAAGTCTCGTGAATATAAGGATTTACAATTATACAAAAAAATGTAAAATATTTTGATTATGGCCGACAAAATAGCTACCTTAAAAAAACACATGACCCCTTACGCATTCCAAATCGCGGAAAATCTCATATCTAAATTCGGCAACATGAAAATGCTTTTATCCGCTGCTATGGTAGCTTTAAGTAAATTAGATGCCAATGAACGAGAAAAATATTTAGAAGAAGCAAAGCGTGAATCCCCAGATGAAGGGCCTGCCGATCTGCATAACGCCATACAATCAATAGTTAAGGTAATGACCGGCGATACTTCCAATGTTACTATCAATATATTGCCAGAAGAAGAAAACAAAATCGCCGATTTTATTATTAAAACCCTCGGCCCTAAAGAAGAAAAATTGCAGCATCATAAACATAAAAAGGCTTAAACGTGGAAGAGCAAATTATTTTTGAGAATCGCATCTTTTGTTTTACCGGTGAATTTGAAAACTATACCCGCGATGAACTTTTTAATCTTGTCGTTAAATATGGCGGGCTTCCTGCCGAAAAAATGACGCTTGATGTTCATTATCTTATTTATGGGAGTGTGCCTAATCCCCATTTTAAATACGGCGCTTTCGGCAATAAGTACAAAACAGCCCATGAAATGCTCGCAAGCAAAATCGGTAATATCATCGGCATTTTTCCAGAAGATATCTTTTTATCCTCGTTAGAAAATACGACGCTAAACGCTAATCGATTGCTGATAAAATCAGATTCTTTGAAACTTCTCAAAAGAATCTCGCCGGGAAAACCAAGAATGAAACGCAGCGAAATTTTATTAAGACCTCTGGACGCTTCAAATTACGACTGGTCATTCTATGTTCCAAATTGTTTTAATGAAGAACTTGATATCAGGCAAACCATCAGAACTGATCCGGTTAAAGATGCCAACGGCGATATCGTCAAAAAGGCTAACGGTAAACCTAAAACAATTCAAAGGCTCGTCTGGACTCAAGGCAACTTTTTTACATTTCAAAAAGGCGATACTATTTATGACACATCGCTTGCTTATCAGGAATGGGGACATGCGTTAAAGCACATTAAACGAATGATCACAATCAAGTATGCCCAGCCTGTTGAATTTGAAGAGTGGCAAAACAAGAGATCCCCCGGCGAAGTTATTTTCAGTCTGACAATTTTCCAGAACGGAGAGCTAAAAGAATCTGAAAATAAAACCTTGACACAGGATGAATTCGTAAAGTATCTTATTGACGGTTAAAATTTGAAGGGGAATTTTATGAAAAAGCATATAATAATTACATTTGCGATCTTGGCTGTTGTCATAGGCTTATTTTCGGCCATTGCTTCTATCCAACACAAAGATGCCGTATTTCCCGCCATGACAGAAAAAGATATATCTTTAATTGAGGCGTTTATTCGTGAAATGAATCTACTTCATGAGTTACAATATGAAAGCAATGCTGACTTTAATTATCAACACGCCAAACTTAATGCTGCATATAATGATATTGAAAGTCTCGGCAGCGAAAATTATCCGGTTATGTTTTTTATACGAAGCCAGGCTGCCAATGTTAAATGGAATTACTGGATATCCCATTCAAAGTTGGATCAGGGTCAATCGGTTCGTTATGATAAATATTGGCGAGAAGAATATGACAAGGCTAAAAAAAATGCGTCGTCATCGCGAGAACTATTATTAAATATTTATAATTTTTATAAAAATGGCGGTGTTACTATTCCTGAATCGAATAAGTTTCTTATTGATAATGGACTCGCTAAGGAACCAAATCACTCATCAAAATAATCGATATAATCCGCCGGTTCGGTAACTGCCGCCCATCTGCTCAATACCGTTTCATTATCCGGCACTCCCTGGACATCATTCGCAGAATCTTTCGCCTGAAAAGCTGCGGTCATTCCTTCGTAGTTTGTTTCCCAGTCAGCAGCTGTGTATGTTTGTGTCCGATTAATTATTTTTCCCGTTGTTGTGCTGCCAACGTATTTCATCATATCAATATTAATGATAATCCAGCCGCTTCCCGCGTCAATTGCGGTATGGACACCATCAAAAGGCGTTCCTAAAATTTCTACCACATCATCAATTGCAATTTGCCCATCGTGGTATATTTTTATATCTACATCTGCCTCTGTCCAATCAGCATATCCATCAGAGGGCTTGCTGCCGATTTTGGGGGCACTGGTTCTTTCGTAGAATTTCATATTATCTCTGACTATTGTACCTTCCGGATAGTCATTGCTTGCCCAATATACCGGGTCAAAATCTACATAGTCCGTATTGCCGATTTCCGTGATGTTGCTGATAGGTACCGCAACTGTTTCGAGTAATATATTTTTTTCTCGTGGCGTAGCATATGCAGTGTTATAGCTTTCATCGCTGCAAAGAAGTCTATATTTTACAGGGTAACTGGCTTCGTGGTCTTTGCAAATAGTTGACTCTGCTTTAAATCTTACCTCAACATAAGGTTCTTCCCATGTCCATTCATCTGGGTTATTAATTGGCGGTATAGTTGTATTTACAATACTATTTTTGGCGGTAAATAACTGCCTGAATCCGTTAATCATCTGGAATACTTTATCATCAGTACTGTACGAACTACCGCTAACCCATTCATCCACATCATCAGGATCTTCCAAATCATATGGCAATACATAATCTAAAAAACCATATGGCTCATAATGATGTGCCGGTGTTTCAGGCGGTTTATCGTCAAGCTGTAAAACTCGCGGGGCATCAACATGATAAAAATTATCAACATAAAAATCTTCCGGCACATCCTCAAAGTCGATTATAATTACTACCGGACTTGTTGTAACAATATCATACAATCCCAATGGAGAAGAGCCCTGATATGACTCTCCATGAGTATCATAATCATCCAATTGTTCGTCAACAGTTTTAAGATAAGCATCCCACCCCAATGTTGGCGTTATTACATGCCAGTCCCCGCCGACAGTGCCTTTGCCATAAGAGTAGTAAAATTTACTTGCAACTTCGTCAAGAAGATTATTTGATAGATCGCCAGCAGTTTGGCTAAACTGAGTTTGTGGATCGCCCTTGTAAATCCCGCTCAAGATAAATTTTATCATTATTTCCTTTGGCAATCCTTTTAACTCTAACCCCCAATTAGTAATTTTAAATGCGGCGGCATCATAATTTGCATTGGCGGAAATAGTAACATCCCATATTCCTAATCCACCATTCCATACATATGTAATACTTGTCTCATTAACATCCTTGTCAACATCAAGTATTGCTGGGGCTGCTCCTATATGCTGCTCTACCCTATACCCATAAGCTGCCCCCTCCGGTGCATCGGGAGATTGCCAGTAAATCTGTGAAGTAGGCCAAGTGTCAGGGTCGTTAACTCTGCCGATCTGCGACGTTGCCATTCCCTTTGCAGTAGCTAAAGCCCCGCCAAGAGAGTCTGATGCCTTTTCGTTGGCAAACCCTGCAATCGATAATCCCTTTTTTTCTATTGCAGGATTTTGAAGAGACTTGTAGTTTGATAGATTTAATAAATCATACATGTCGAGCAGTAGTTGAGGATGACAATAATATTGTATTTTATAAATTATATCTCGTGTAGTTTCATCATAATGCCAGTTTGCTCCGATGCCATCGTGTCTGTCCGAAACATTTTTGTTCCAGCCGATGACAGAAAAATAAGTTCCCTCGTCATTTGTACCTGTATTTACTGATTCACTCAAAAGAATAAAGGTTAAATCCTGCACACTGTCATAATTGACTGACAGCACATAAGGACTTTTCATCAAAGTATTATCCGTGCTTATTTCAGGATAATCTTCGCCGTCCATATCAAACAAATGCAGCATCCATCCTGCTTTGATATTCTCATCAGCGTTTGCATTATTTTTTCTATTACCCGTGAAACTGATTGTATGTATTTTTAACTTTTGGTATTGTGCGTTGCTTGCTGGGGCATTCGTAACGTCCGTTACGTCCTGCAATGCGAAATATGATATGCCGCTGTTATTAACTATTGTCCATTTTTTATATGGCTGATTCGCTTGCCATGCAATTCCTTGCACGAGTAAAGGGGTTATAGTTTCAAATTCGTTATCAAAATCATTAATCTTTGGAATATCTTTAGTAAATGCACCCCACCATCTTTCAGGATTATCAATGTAAATCGGAGGCACTGTGAAATCATGACCGCCGAAAGAATACGCTGCCGGTTCAAATGCATCTTTCCGATGAGCAGGCTCTCCCATTTCCTGCGAACGGATAAATGGTTTTCTTTTTAAAGTATATTGGTCTATTCGTCTCCACGTACCCTTGCCGGTATTGCATCCCCAGTTTTCCAGGCAAGTATCTGCATCATCCGGCCATGGAGTCTGTCCATTTGAGCCTTCACCATGCGTTGTTTTTTCTGCGTATTGACAAATTTCGTCAGGGATGTAATGTTTGTCATCATTAAATTGAAACATCCAATCGAATCGATTTAACTTTTTGAGAAATAATTCAATCCCAGCCTCATTTTCCCCCCAGCAATCATCACAAACGGATGGATGACTGTCCCAATAAGATATTTCCTCATCTTGAACCGTTTGCCATTGATCCTCTCCTATGTATCTTTGCAGACTCCCTGTAGGATAAGTGCCTATATAATAAACACTATTAACTATTGGAGTATCTGGTGGGCTGGGTGGATGAACAAAGTTTTTCCATCGCCAATTGGCCCTGAAGATAGCATCGGCAGGAAGTCTCAACGCAGCATCACTCAAAATACAATCTGCATGCTGCTGCATTGCTCCTTTGATTTTATTGTTCTTTGTCCAGTCACCTATATCATAGGGACTATTGTTTTTTATGTCTCCACCATAGTTGCGATATTGATTGCCGTCAAATGTTTTGCCGAACCCTGCAAGAATCCCTAATCCATCAATTTTTTCATAGACCCATCCTGATGCTAAGGTTTCATGACTTGACCATCTGTTAGCCTTAAATACCGCTCCCATATAATCAGCATCAGTAATATGCAGATGATTAATAGGTACTTTAAAAATATTATCTTTTGCAAACAGGGTATTTCTTTGCCCTGATAAGTTGGTTAATGCCTGTTCTTTGTATGCGGCGATAATATGTTCATACTGTTCGGCAGGATCAACTTGTGTTGGAAAAAAGAGGGATGGATGGCATTCAATAATATTCTCCACCTCAATAACCCCTGATTCGATTTGTTTATCATAGAATCTGGCCGTGCCGGGAAAATTCTTAGACCAGTCATGCAGATAGTTGTTTGATGGTGCAAGCTCAAAATCGCCTGTTGATGTGTTCCATTCTGTGTTTAATTTTTCCCATTCATCTAAATTATTACAGGGTTCCAAATCCGCATTGACAATGGCATTTTTAGCTTTATAGCCGCCTTGCCATGAAACACAGTCATTTTGTGCATACTCAGTCCCTTTTACCCATGTATCATAATGGATCTTGGATTCAAGCCGCTCGGTTGTCTCATTATAATAACAGCAGGGCACTACTTCGCAAACTCTTGTCCAGTCTGCATGAACTGCGGAGTATTGGACGTTTGGAACGGTTTTAACAAGTGTTATGGGTGCCTGCGATGTCCCGCTTTCGTTGACAACCTGGAAAAGACTGCCAAGATAAAATCTTATTTCCCCCTCATAATACGTATTTCCGGATTCATATAATCCATCACACCATATTTGGTCATCATACATATAATCAGTATTTTTCCACCGCATCCATCTGCCGGCAGTAACTACCGGTACATCTTCCGACATTTCAATATGCCCGACACCGTGTGAAGTGTCAAACACTGATACCTCCAAATCCCCCGGCCCTGCTTTTAAAGCACTTCCTGAAGATGCCTCAACCCAAAAACTATTCTCGCTTACTTGCAGAGACTCTTCACTATATTTAGATGCAAAATGATATTCAATCTGCATCATTAATCGCCTCAAATCATCAAAGGCCAAAGACGATATTATTGGTTTTGCTCCTCGTGCAATATCCTCTCTGAATTTTTTCCAGTCGAATCTTTGGTGTTTGGTTTGATTATTTGCCATTATATATAACCCGCCATTCCAGCATCACCAAGCATTAAAAGATTTCTTAATTCTGGAGTATTTACATAAATCACTGATTCCTCAAGTAAGTAAATAGTCGAATTGTCTGATTTCTTAAAGGATGTATATTTGAGACTGCATCCCGGTGGCCATGCAGGCCAGCAATCTTTTATAGCATACATACCTGTTTCTGATGTTCTATTATAATAGCATGATGCATATTCAATTTTAATTTCTTCCGATTCTTCCCAATCGGTTGGATTCAGATGAGGGGCGGTAGTCGGATCGTTCATCTCTTCTCCGCCAATTCTTACATAAGCCCTGTGGGGAGTATAGGCATCAGTTGAATCTACAACCTCCGCTCCAAGAGCATATTCAGTTTCACCTGTAATATCCCACGTATCTTTTGCAGTTGGTCTTAATTTGTAATAGCCATAACCTGCGTATTCTGTAGTGCCCTGATTTGCATAAGGGTCTTGGAAAGTAGGAGCTACAATAATTTGTCCTCGCTGAACAGTCCCTCCGCCTCCGCCGCCGGTAGACGTCGATTGCAGCCTTGGATTCCGCCGGAAATTGGCTCCTAATCTGCCCTTATTCTGGCGATACCATTGCGCCATTTCTTTCAATAGTGCTATACTGCTGGCAGATAACTGATAACTCATACAATGCCCGTATAAGATTTAGCTGTTAATGTTTCCTTTTCGAGATAAACAGGGGTTCCGCCATGTGCAAGTATCCCGCCGCTTCCGTCAAGAAGTGTAGGTTCTGATGTTGGCGTTTCGATATAAGGGTTATAGTCTTCCTCATCCATGTTATTTTGAAATGGCAAAGTTGAATCTGAAAGTTCTCGGGTTTTTATCCTTTGGGCCTTTGCCGATTCTGCCGCAGGTTTTATGTTGCTGCCTGTAATTACTGTGTAGCCCTCGTCTAATACCCGTCGTTTCCATTTGAGATCATCCGCTCGGATGTGAAATACCCGTGTTACTTTGCAATACATTTCCTTGCCGACTTCAACTTCTTCCATTGACTCATCTATAAATTTGACCGTTCCTTCCGCAAATTGGTAAGTG
>DNNS01000683.1 GCA_003497555.1 Spirochaetia bacterium | reverse complement strand
CGGGTCAGGGATGCGGAACTCCATACCGCCGAAATTCGTCTGACGGATATCGAAGGTGCGGAAGTCATTGTCAGATCCCTGATCCGACCATCCGCCGATACCGTCTCCGGCTTTTTCATCAGCGAACCCCATGTTGGCAACACTGGACAGGTCGATGAAGTGGTCAGGGATGTTCTTGTATTTGCTGTCGTTCTCTTCAGATATTGTACTGTCTTCTACAGTTAATGAGTTAATATACAATGCGGATCCCTGCGGCAGAAGACCCAAGAAAAAATCTGCAATTTTTACGGAGTTATAATTACTGTTCAAAATAAATTCATACGAATATGCCTTCCATTCTTTTTCAAAATTTAACAGTAAAGAACTGGCGCTACCGCCGATTGAAGAATAAGGCGCCTGACTCATAATGGAACAGACAGTCAAATTGATTTTCGAATCAGATTTAGCTTTAAAGGATACCCGTATTTTATGTCCTTTACATAAAGTATTGGTGTAACCGAAAACCAGTTGACTAAAATTTTGTTTTGGACTTTCAGCCTGCTTTTGCATGATGATCTTTAAGTAAGATAAACCCTCGCCGGACTCGCATTTTTTAATTACCTCGATATTATTCTGGCAATGCAGATACATATTGCTGATAGTCTCTGCTCCCGGCGGAAAAGTCCATTTGTACAGAACTCCTGATTCCGCCGATAAAACGAGCATACTTGAGAAGAAAATGTAAAGAATACCAGTTGCTTTCATAAAACCGCCTTTTTGTTTTGTTTGGTCTTTCCGTTAGGGGATAAGAACCCCGCCAGAATTAAATATAATCAATTAATTTGTAACTGGCTGAAAAGTACTCTCTCTTGATATTATATCCATTGTATATGATTTTGTCCGCTTTTATTAAGTCTCGACAATAAAAAAATTGTCTGACAATAATGTTTGCAGCATGACACGAAAATCGGACTCTCATTTCTGAAAACAGGTTTTCGGCAAGTCATTATTTATAATCAGCAAATGAAGCATAAATACTTTTCTTTCACTCAAACACAGGCTTATCATCCAGAAAATCAGCCGGATAAGGTTCCAAAAGAGTTTTCCCGGTTTCTTCTATACGCTTGATATATGTTTCCGGACTGATTTCTCCCTTGAGGAAATTATATGTATGCGGCATCAGACGATCACTATACTCCTTACTATTCTTATACCTTGGGAGGCGAAGATTATTCGCATCAAGCATTTTCAGATATAAGGAAATATGTTCCGGCGGTTTTCGAAAAGTGAATTTAGCTGCCTCAATATTGGCCGGGAGGCCATTTTTACCGGACCCA
This sequence comes from Spirochaetia bacterium, assembly GCA_003497555.1. Lineage (GTDB taxonomy): Bacteria > Spirochaetota > UBA12135 > UBA12135 > UBA12135 > UBA12135. Next base: position 2,140 of record DNNS01000683.1, on the reverse strand, counting down.
TAAATCTTTTGACTTGTTGTGCGTGAGTAAAACTCCATAAATTTGAATGCCGCATCCTGATTTTTTGAAATACTAGCCAGACATAACGCAGCAGATGTATGATATCCTCTGCTTTTTTGGCCGCGTTTGCTACCGGGCATTTCTATAACATCCCAGGAAAAATCTTTAATACCATAAAGCTGGGCGAGTAACCATGCCGGAGCAAACTGCATAGCAGCAACACCCATTTGGAAAAGAGCGCAGTATCCGGTTGCTCCCTGGTATTCTGCAATTTCTTCCTGAGACGGAAGCGCGGTAGTTAATATTTTCTGATACAAGGTCAGTATTTCAATAAAACGCGGATGATTTTTTTCATTTATACGCGCAGTTTTTTCATCAAAAAAGCCATTGAATCCATAACTGGCAAGTATTGGTATTGTCATAAGCGATTGTATGCTTACGGCCTTTAATTTTCCTTTTTCGCCTGCTTCTTTATTACACTTGAATTTTAAAGCCAGATTATAAAAATCATCCCAATCCCATCCTTCTTTGGGTAGTTCCAATCCTTTTGCTGTCAGCAAATCCATATTAAAAATAATCCCATGAGTATTGATCTGGATCGGCATACCGTATAACTGTTTATAAAATGTATAATCCTTAATGGCAATCGGGCTTAATATACCCGGATCAAATTTATATTTTTTTACAAACGGATTCAGGTTAACAATTGCTCCCCGATCAACAAAATCTTCGGTATTGTTCCAATGAAAAATATCCACTCCGGAACCGGAGGCAATGGTTGCCATGATTTTTTCCGGTTTAAACCCGGTAATTGCTTCTATATGAATATCAGGATTTTCTTTTTCAAAACGCCTGATAATGATATTCATAATGTTGAGCTGCTGTTGGGAACCTTCCAGGTTCATAAAACGGACAACTATTCTCTGCTTTTTACTGCTGCAGCCGGACAGCATAGCAGCGATCAGCAGCGTTGTGATAATTTTTACATCTTTTCTCATAAAAACCTCCTGATTTGGATAAATTTATTTTTTTCTGGCAGCAAATATTTTTCTGATTTCAACTCCATTATTTTTGGGATTGCAATTAAATTAATATTTCCCATACTTCTCGCAGACCTCAACCAGGGTAGTAATATTTTCAAGCGGAGTGTCCCGGCCGCACTGATCGCCTGTGGACAGAATAAAACCTCCTCCTGCCATGGCGTCGTCAAGGCATTGCCTTGCGGCTTTGGCAACACCGTCCGGTTTCATCCGCAGCATCACCTCGGTTGTGTGCAGATTTCCCTTGAGCGCAATCCGCTTGCCGAATTTGCGTTTAAGATCAGAAAGTGAACAATCTCCCATAGGAGAAACTTCCAGCGGATCAATGCAGTCAAGATCTGTTTCACTTGCTGCATATTCTACAGTCAAATATTCTTTTCCGCATGAATGCAGCGAAGTAAGAATACCGGCTTCTTTAAACATTCTGGTAAGCGTCTTCAACGCCGGATAGGAATATTTGCGGACAATTTCCTCTGATTGCAAAGTAAGCAACCCCGACATTGGAAAAAAAACAAAATCCGGTTTCAGATTAGAATCAATAATCTGCTTAGCCAGAGAAATGCTTTTATCAAGCTGCATCTGCATCCATTTTCCAATCAGTTCAGGATAATCATAGTAATCGTAAAACATAGCCTCATTCGGTTGGCGCATTTCCAGCATAAGAGTGGGAAGGGAAAGACATAACCCTACCACGCCATGTTCTCCCATATCCTCTCGGGTAAGACGGTAAGTATCAAATGATGCATGCTCATAATCTCCCTGCATATAGCGCAGACAGCCAAATTGCTTTTCCATATCTTCAATGGGATTTTTGATATTGGCGGGAGTCTGATTATGGGGATATAAAATATCAGTATATAATTTTCCTTCCGGACATAAAAAATGTCTGCGCAGGAGGATACGCTCATCGTTTTTTTCAATAATTTCATTTCGGCGCGTAACCCTGGGCAAATCAGGGATATCAATGACACCGTGATGCGAAAAACCATCTATTCCGAAATGTTTTACACTATCGTTATATGCTTTCCAAATCGGCGGATCACCATGCAGATAAACATCCCAAAAGGGTCGGCCGGTTAATTTTGCCGGGATCAGCCAGT
>DNNS01000241.1 GCA_003497555.1 Spirochaetia bacterium | reverse complement strand
TCAAAGAATTGCGTATGCTGTAAAGCCTCCGGACATTGAAAACTGCAGTTTTGACGAATCTCCTTATTTAAACGGGAAAAAACTTGATCAACTACCCGGCTGCCTGGAATTCGGCATGGCGCCTTTGGAAAATTTTACGGAAAAACATATCTGGAAAAATGATTTTCCGGATGTTGATCATCCGGCTGCTGCCAATGTAAAAAGTCCGGAATACGGAGCCCGGGGTGATTTTATTACTGATGACACAAAAGCCCTGCAGAAAGCGGTAAATAGTAGCGAAATTGTTTTTCTGCCCAAAGGCTATTACCGCATATCAAAAACTGTCAAATTTAAATCCAATACCAAACTGATCGGTGTAAGCCATCATTTGTCGGTAATTATTTCCAAAAATATCTCGCTTGATCTGCCGATAAAAAAGAAGCCCCTGCCGCTTTTGGAAACAGCTGACACTGCCCAGGCGGAAACATATCTTTCCTATCTTGGTGTTTATATCCCCTTTGAAGCGGAAAGCGCAGAATCCTTCGGCGATACGGTTGATATTTATGCGTTAAAGTGGATGTGCGGAGGAAATTCAGTTGTAAGATGCTGTGCTTTTAATAAACTAAATCTATTAGGCTTTCCGGAAAAAACAATAGAAACTCATAGTAATAAAATTTATACTTATCCGCTGGTTATGATTACGGATAACGGGGGCGGCAAATGGTATAATTTTTTTAATCAGGGCAGCCCGGGAGAGATTTATATAAACAAAACCTTCAGATATTTAACTGTTTCCAACAGTTCAGGGCCTGTTTCTTTTTATCAACTGCATGCGCAGCATGCCCAGTCTCAGGCCCAGGTGGAAATTATTAATTCTGCCAATGTAACGGTTTACGGAATAAAAACCGAATATGACGGGGAATGTTTTATGCGGATTTCCGATTCTGATAAAATCAGAATTTACGGGCACGGCGGTATCGGCACGCCTCTGGAGGGATCTGCTCATTATTATTTTATTAATGTTAATAACTTTTTATTCGCCAATTTCGCCGAACAGGTGAATTTAAAAGAAACGATGTTTTACAACAATAACAGAAAACACATCGGTATTAATGATTATTTTCCGCTTTTTAATATTCAGAATAATACGACCAACACGCTGCCCAAAACCACCCGGCCGATTTTGTATATTTACGGTAATTTATAATTCCAAATTATAATAGCAAGGAATATTTATTATATAAAGAGAAGAAGGCAATGAAATCTAAAAAAAAATCAATTAAACCAAAGCGTGAATCAGCCAACCGCAAGACCACATTGTCAGGATTAAAGACTTTCCGGCCCTTTTCTGATTCAGATTAATCTTGATCAGGCTCCACATTGGCCTTATATTGTTCCTGAGCCTTATGCTTCCATGTATAAGGCAGCAGATTTTAAGCCCTGGGCGAACTTCCGGGATCCGCTTTCCAAACATCCCCGGCATGCAAAAATTTCCCGGAATCTCTGGCATACAACAGGCGAGTCATGGGAAAGATGGGCTGAATCTCTTGCTAAATATTACGGTCTCTGCGCCATGATCGAAGATGAGATAAATGATCTTCTGGCCTTTCTTGATAAAGCCAATTTAGCCGAAAACACCATAGTAATCCTATGCAGAGCAGTTAAAAATGCTCCGCCTGCTGCTTTATGATGTCATGAAACGTACGGATGACTGGGCGCTTGCTTTCGCCTACTCCCGTCTGTTAGAAGGAACAGATGAAGCAGAAGCGTGCAAGGTTAATCCGCCGGTGCATTATCTGGAGGGCGGCCATGATTTCGGACTCCGTGCCAATTGCCCGTGGCACTTTCATCCGCTGATAAAAAAATAAGTAAATAATTATCTACCATTTTTTTGCATATTTTGGCGATATCTTGAAAAATTTTTTAAACTGTTTGGAAAAAATAAATTGATCGCTATAGCCAAGCAGGGAAGCAATCTCACGTATGCTTTTTTGACCATTGCTTAAAAGAGTATACGCCTTTTCCATCCTGAGTTTAATTTCCATGTCTTTGGGGGTTATTTTAAAAATTTGTTTAAATTTAGAAATAAAATATTTTTCTGACAGGCCTGAAAGACGCGCAAGCGACGGAACATGGTATCGTCTTTCAGGATTATTTTTCATGTTTTCTATTATATTTGAAAAAAGATCCCGGGGTGATAAATTTTCCGGTTTTAATTCGGTATCAAGAAGCAGTGAATAGAGAAGGTGAAGAACTGTTGTGTGAAAAAAATTTTGTGCTAAAATGTTATTATTGGAATTAAGCTGCGTAAATAATGCAAAATTATTTTCGACTGCAGAAAAATTATATGGCTTGCCGCAATACCAAAATTTTTTTTTTATTATTTTTTTAGTAATATGCTCGTCACCCCTGTATATTCCGCATCGTATTACTATCAAATTAACGGGATTTTTAACGTCAGATTGGTAGGAATATTCAACGCCTGGAGGCACAAAGATAACGACTCCCCGCTCAAGGCTTATTTTTTCATCAGAAACTGTATGTACACCCCGGCCGTCTCTGACAATTAAAAAATACAAATCATCGATAATTCTTTTTTCGCATTTCCAGTTTTTAGTAACCTGCCCGAATCTGAATTTATGAATTTTAAAACAGATGGAAGGCAACAGGGAATTAATAAATAATACAAACTCGGGTTTAAATATCATTTTACATTATACTATTGCCGGCAATAAATTCAAAATCGTACAATAAGACATATTTTATGAGCATAAACCATTGTATTCCGGATTATAATTATTTATACTGATATTGTAATCGATAAGGGAGATTTTTTTATGAAAGAAAAAATTCTAATAATAATTGCCGGAATACTTAATTTATTTGTTTGCAGTGCAGCTTTTATAATTATTTTTTTAGGATCAGATCTTTATACAATGCCGTTATACAATGATGTACTTGTGGTTATTAATGATAATTCTCCGGAATCTGTTGAAATTGGGAATTATTTTGTAAGTAATCGGCATATTCCTTCACAAAATGTATGTCATATTGCCGTTAATCCCAATGGTGAAACCAATGACGAAATCTATGCGCTTTCTATTCCGGAAAAAGAAACAGCTCTGCTGGGTATTACATCGCATATTCAGAATAATAATCTGGGCGATTCCATAAATTATATTGTACTGACCCGCGGTATTCCCTATTGGGCAAAAAGTGATATGGGAGACGGTACGATACATATTTTTGATATGTATTTACAATTTAATCTTGCAAACAGCGGTGTAGATATATTTTCCTTTAATCCTTATTTCTATTATATTTATAATAACCAAAATAATCGCGAGGATTATAATTTTACGCGCAGTAAATACGGTTATTATATAATATCCCGTCTTGACGGACCTGGTGTTGAAAATGTGAAAAAACTTATTGATTCCACCGGAGCTTTGGCATACAACTCATACACCAACGGCATTAATTATATTACTATGAATCCCTCCAGCCTTGATCCGGAAGATTTAAAGGGGCAGGAGTTTGCACTTAGGGAAAACATTTCAATTCATACTCCGCATCTTTTAAATGGGGAGACAATCAATGATTATAAAAACAACGTAATGTTTTTATTTTTGAATCTGGTTGATGATAAATATTATGACGGAGATAACAATTTTTATGCTCTTGGAGATTCTTACTTGCGCTATCCTTTCATATATAGAAAACTTGATTTTTTACCCGGTTCGCTTGCAACGATTTACAGATCTACTC
>DNNS01000711.1 GCA_003497555.1 Spirochaetia bacterium | reverse complement strand
TTTAAATGTTATCCGGGAGCTTTCTGATAAATACCTGGTCAAAAAAGTTCTGCTTTTCGGGTCGAACCTTGATGATACCAGAACAGCGCATGACATTGATCTGGCGGTTGACGGCACAGCGCCCCGGAATTTTTTCAAATATTGCGGAGATCTCATGCTCCGCCTATCCCATCCGGTAGATACTATTAACTTGTCGGAAAAATCCAGATACACGGTAACTAATTATGAACAATAAAACAACTGAATCCAAACCCCCTTTTTACGAACAAGATCCGTATCTGCGCGATTATATACCGGTGATTAAACGGAGAATAAAAAAAATCCATGAGACGGAGATGCGCCTTACCGGCGGCCAAATAAAACTTTCCGATTGGGCGAGCGNNCGAGCGGACACACCTGGTTCGGCTTGCAGCGTACCAATGACGGATGGGCCATGAGGGAATGGGCGCCCCATGCCTCGCAAGTCGCACTACTGGGAGATTTTAATAACTGGAAAGAATCTTCGCCCTGGTTTTTTTCCAAAGATTCTGCCGGGGTCTGGGAGCTTAAAATTCCTGCCGGCGCTTTACAGCACGGCCAGCATTACAAGCTTTTAGTTTCCTGGCCCGGCGGCTCTGCTCAGCGTATCCCGGCTTACGTACGCCGGGCAGTACAAGACAGCAGTACGCTAATTTTCAGCGGACAGGTGTGGGCGCCGGAAAATAATTATCAATGGAAAAATACTTTTACAAGAAACAGTGATGCTCCGCGCGTTTATGAAGCGCATGCCGGCATGGCGCAAGAAACAGAAAAAGTCGGTACCTGGAATGAATTCCGCATAAACATTCTTCCCCGCATAAAAAAAGCCGGCTACAACACCATTCAACTCATGGCTGTACAGGAACATCCCTATTATGGAAGTTTCGGTTATCATGTATCAAATTTTTTTGCGTCCACTTCCAGATGCGGAACTCCCGAAGAATTAAAAGAGCTGGTAGACTGCGCACACGGCCTGGGCATGGCGGTAATAATGGACCTCGTACATTCGCATGCCGTAAAAAATGAAAACGAGGGGCTGTCCCGCCTTGACGGCACTGATTATCAGTATTTTCACAGCGGAGACCGCGGCAGTCACATTGCCTGGGACAGTAAATGTTTTAATTACGGAAAAACCGAAGTGCTGCATTTTCTTTTATCCAATTGCCGATTCTGGCTGGATGAATACCGTTTTGACGGTTACCGCTTTGACGGAGTAACCAGCATGCTTTATTATGATCACGGGCTGGGCAAGCGCTTTACATCTTATGANNGTAATACACGAAGTCCGGCCTGATGCGCTCTCCATTGCCGAAGACATGTCCGGCATGCCGGGGCTGGGAGCGGAAATAAGTGAAGGCGGGCTCGGTTTTGATTATCGCCTGGCCATGGGAACTCCCGATTACTGGATAAAACTTATTAAAGAGCAGCCCGATGAAAAATGGAATGTATGCGAAATGTATCATGAACTCACCAACCGCCGGGCCGATGAAAAATCCATCAACTACGCCGAAAGCCATGATCAGGCTCTGGTCGGAGATAAAACAATTATTTTCCGGCTGTGCGACAAGGAAATGTATTTTTGCATGAGCAAACAAACGCCCAATCTGCTTATAGACCGCGGACTTTCCCTGCACAAAATGATCCGTCTTATAACATTATCCTGTGCAGGTCATGGATGGCTTAATTTTATGGGCAATGAATTCGGCCACCCGGAATGGATAGATTTTCCCCGGGAGGGAAATAACTGGTCATACAAATATGCCCGCAGGCAATGGAAACTGCGCGATGATCCGCTTTTAAAATATCATTTGCTTGCTGATTTTGATGAAGCCATGATGAAGATCATAGCAGATTTTAAAATTCTTGAATCAGGCGGGCCGTGGAAACTTCATGAACATATAAGCGACCAGGTTTTATCTTTTCACCGCGCCGGTCTGATATTTGTTTTTAATTTCAATCCGGTAAATTCATATACAGGTTACGGTATTACCGGTTTGCCCGGAGAATGGAAAATAATTTTTAACAGTGACAGTACATTGTTCGGCGGATTTTCCCGGATCGATGATTCCATTAAATATCCCTCAAGGCATGAAGGCGGAAGAGATATTGTTTATCTTTATCTGCCCGCGCGCACTGCACTGGTATTAGCAAAAAAAGCTTCTGTCTGACTTTTAAGAGATACCGGTTTTTAAATTTCAGATTCTGCCGGAGGAACAGCAGTTATAACTTTGTTTACCATTTTCTGCATCTGCTGCCGCTGCGTCCAATCACTTCATTACTATCAATTATTTCAATAATTTCACAGTTGTTGGTACAGTCTGTACAGGTAAAAGCCCTGGTGTCAATCTGGTGTTCTGCAATCCGCCCCCCACGGAATTTTGTCTGTTTTATCTCAGCTTCGCAAACCAGGATTGCCGCACCCCAGGCTCCCATAACCATGTTGTGCTCAGGAATTATTATTTCATGACCGAGAACTTTTTCAAAAGCCCGGCGTATACCCTGGTTGGCGCTTACTCCTCCCTGAAACAAAAAAGGCGGTTTTAATTCCTTACCGCGGCATACATTACCGGTAAAATTTCTGGCAAGAGCCATACATAAGCCCATAATTATATCTTTTTGAGCATGCCCAACCTGTTGTTTATGAATCATATCCGATTCGGCAAATACTGTACAACGTCCGGCAATGGCTGTGGGATTTTCCGATTCCATGGCAATAGCGCTGAATTCCCTGATGTCAAGATTTAATCTGCGTGCCTGGGAATCAAGGAAACTTCCGGTTCCGGCTGCGCATACCAGATTCATGGCAAAATCCACAACCTGACCGTTTCGTATAATCGTTACTTTACTGTCCTGTCCGCCGATTTCAATTACGGTAGATACATCAGGTTTTACTTTTATCGCAGCCCGGGCATGCGCGGAAATTTCGTTTTTTACCAAATCCGCTCCTACCATAGCGCCGATTAGTTCCCGGCCTGAACCGGTTACGCCCACACCTGCTATTTCCGCTTCACGCGGAAGACTGCGGCAAAGGTCCCTCAGGCCGTCTTTAACAGTTAAAACCGGATTCCCTCCTCCGCGCAGATATGATTCAAATACGACTTTTTGTTCTTTATCAATCAGTACAAAATTTATGCTGATTGATCCGACATCTATACCCAGATAATTATGGTTTATCATGAAACTATTCTCCCGTGTTTTAATGCAGCCGGCCCCAGCCCTCGGCGCCTGCGGTCTTTCAGAATATCAATAAATGCCTCAAGCCGGGTAATAATTCCGGTGGCGCTGGTGTGTTCATCGAATGAAATTTCCAGAACAGGAATATCCTTATCACGGCTTACAGCGCTGAGAATGGGGCGTACGCTTACTTCCGGCATGCAGCCTGCCGGGCATAAATGAATCATGGCGTCAAAACCGTCACGGGCGCAGAGAATGGTTCTGGCCACAGAATCAAGCGCATGTCCGCCGACCGGATTTTTCAGATAGGGAAACGCGGTTTTGGCAAGCTGTTTGGTTGTCAGGGCTTTTTCTCCAAAACTGATTCCGAAAAGATTCCCCAGTTCAGCGCCAAGTAAAAAAAAATTTCTTACTTCACAGCCCATGTGCCCCAAAATCTGTTCAATGTTCTGATTAAGCTGGAGGTCGCGCAGTACGGAAACCTCGCCTATCAGACCGATATAAAGCGGTCTGAAGGAAGCATCGGTCTTGATGCCGTTAAAACGTTCTTTCACCGCAGTATGGAATTTTTTTACTTCCCGGCGTTCATCCAAAGCAGCCAGTTCTTCCAAACATTGCTTCATTACGCGGGAAGTTTCACCGGTAGAGTATTCTGCCGGCCGTTTTTGCCAGGCTAAAGTTTCAATAGTATCTATTGTAAGAATTTTTTCAATCATTAATCTTACCGCAACGACAAATTGGAAAAAACCCGGATCAAAATACCTGAAAACCGGAGGCTTGAATCCGTCAAAGCCCAGGCCCCAGATCCTGATTTTTCTGCCCTGTTCCCTTAAAATGTTTTCGATCAAAACGCGGTAATACGTAAGGCGGCAGGTGCCCGTGCTGTTCACCATAATGGCATGTTCGCATCCGGCATTGTCAGCTTCAATAAAATGTCCGAGATGAGCTTTGAAAGGCAGGCACAGGGAATCACGGGCCGAGGCAATACCGAGTTTCATGGCATGATTGGAAGTTGCAGTGGAACTCCAGGGTTCAAGCCCCATACAACGTACTGCACAGTCAAGAGCAATGGTGTAATTGCCAAGATTGGGAATCGCCATTCTGCCGGTGCGTCCGCTTTTATTACGGTAGTTTTTTTTTACCGCCATGTCAGGGAATCCAGAAAGGCTTCGAGCCTGGTATCAAGTCCGGCCTGGCCGGAATGTTCATCTACCATAACGGCCAGATATGGAATATTTTTTTCTGCGCACAGTCTGCGGAATTCATCGATCATGGCGGAATCTCCGCCGCAATTGAAAGTGGTAATCTGTATAACTCCGGAATAAATATCCGGTTTCAGGGTTTTGAGTTTAATGAAAATTTTATTAAATGTACACCAGCGTATATAGCAGGAAAGGTCGGGTTTGCCGGTAAAAGAAATAAATTCCATGTTTACATCAAGGCTTTTTAATTTGCGGATTATTGGCTCGGCAATAAAATTATCATGCAGGGTATATGGATGCCCGAGCAGCAGAAATCTCGGCGCCGGAATATTAAAAATCCGTTCATCCATTTTTTTTTGCTCTTCCCGCATGGCCTTTACTGCCAGCCCTGCGGCCCGAGATGATTTTTTGGATTCAATACCGAGAGATACTCCGAGTTCTTTTAAAGTTTTATCGAGAGATTTTTGGGGTTCATTGATATCAACTGTAACTACCCGTTTACCACGGGCAACACCGGCTGTACAGGCGCAGGGCAAAGCACCGAATTTTGTACAGACCACAAATTTTTTTGCCATAGAAACAATTCTTGGGATAAACAGTGCGTCAACTTTTTCGAGCAGAGAAGCAATATGTCCGTCAAAAAGCTTGTGCGGAAGACAGTGTTCGGTTTCTGTTACCGCTGCTGCAAGTTCCAGGGTTTTTTTAGTGGAAAGCCCGGACACAACGGGTACCATGCCGATTTCCCGGAAAAAAGTTTCCCACAAACCCGGATAATTAAAATAGTAAAAAGCTCTTGGTATGCCGATACGCATTATCAGAAAAAGCCGATGAACCTCTGAAAGTACACAGGCAGATTATACATTCAGTCAGTGCTGATTTCAACTTGCATTAAGTTCTTACAAATTCCTGCTTTCATTTTTTTATAAGTGGAAATTTGTAAGATAGATTGATCTATTGCCAGAAACCGGATTTGGCTTTACAATACAGATATGGGAATGATCCTTGGACAAAATGTTCCGCTTACCCTGCTGAAGCGGCTGGTTTTATCAAACAGGCTGGGGCAACCGCTTTTATTTTACGGTAACGACAGTACAGGCAAATACGAATCAGCAGTAAATCTGGCCAAATCGGTAAGCTGCGAAAAAAAGCCTGGTGCCTACTGCGATCAATGTGCTTCCTGCCGGAGCATTAACGAATATAACAATGAAAATTTTATTCCGCTTACCAATGATGATCGCCTGCTGCCTGTCAAGTTTTTAATCAAGATTTATAAGCCTTCCCCCGTTTTGTATAATGAGCTTGTCTCCAATATTTCGCATATTTTTTACCGTATGCGAGCCGGTTTTCTGCCCCTTCTGACATCCGTAAAAAAAACCTATGCCGAGGGTGAAGTTGTTTCCGAGGAAAAACTCCAGGAAAAAATTATTCCGGCCGCTTACCGCAAATTTAATTTATTCCGGGAAAGCAAAGATGTAACTCATCTTGATGAGGAGTTTGTTAAAAATCTTGCTGTGGTGCAGAACTGCCTGAACCGGAGTTTTATTCCCAAAAGCAGCCTGATAAAACTACAGGAATATGCCGGCCGTATAGCAGGCGGGCTCAGAATTGTTATTATTCAGAATATCGATATGATCAGCGGCGAACATGCAAGTACACTGTTAAAAATATTAGAGGAGCCGCCTTCCAGAACGCTTTTTATTCTGATTGTTAAAAACCCGCAGATGATAGAACCGGAAGTTCTACTGCCTCTTAAAAGCCGCTGTCTTATGATAAAATTCAGCGATCTTTCCGAAAAACAGATTAAAAATATTTTTCTGAAAAAATATCAGATTGAAGTTGATCCGGGGAATCTGCCTGATACGCGTGAAATAATGTCCGGTTATATCAATGAAGATGACCCGGCCGGGGCTTTGTGCCGGGCAATTACTGACGATTTTTCTGCAGGTAAAACTATTGATCCGGCAATGCTTGCAGGACCATGCCGGAAAGCCCGGCTGCTCCCTCCACGTTTAGCCAAGGCATGTCTGCTTGAATTGCGTAGTTTGCTTATTAAAAAAGAATTCCCTGAGTTATGCAATTCCGTCAAATCAGATGAAAACCGGTGCCCTGAGCTGCAAACAGGTTTTTTCGATATAAAGCGTATAGTGCAGAGGCTTGATGCTTTCGAAAGCGAATCACTGCGTTATAATATTCCTGCCGAGAGTACCATGTTTGCCCTGCTGGTCTTTTTAGCAGCTACCGGGAAAAAACTTTTCAATTGACTTTTTTTTACAGCAGGTATATTAATAATGACGCAACACCCACTTCTATTTTGACTGTCTTTTAGTGAAAATCCACCAACCATCATAAGAAAATAACAAAGTATCATTATCTAAGACTTCACAATGAGAATACTTACTTTCTTCGCCATCGCTTGTATCATATATTTCAAATAATAGTATTTTCTTTCGCTCTATTTTATAACCATAAAAAGTACTGACCTGACGCTGAAGGGCAGAAGGCACAATTCCTTCTTCGATAGAAACGTTAACTTCATTGATTTTATATTTTGGCGATTTAAGAGTAGAGATTACCGATACATACTCATGTTTATAAACGGTAATGAATTTCCCAATAAATTTTTTTGCATCTGATTCTTCTGTTAAACCACCTCTGTATTTCTTCACTTCGGTTACTTTCCATTTTCCGAAATAGTCTTTAACCTCCGCAGCTTTGTTNNATGCACTTGATCATTTTAGTAAGTTCCTTTTGTATAATATATCCATTCATTACTTCTCCTGTTTTGTAATCCAGGTATTACCTGACGTTCCCCATTAATGGTGCCTTTATTCCAAGCCTTCCATGCACTCTCTATTGAAGAGTACGATGATGGTGCATTTAAATTATTAATCAACTTAAGTGCAGATGAGGTTTTAAAACTACCATTTCCAATGTTATAAGCCAAAGAAACCATAGCATCAAACTGGTCTTGTGATACATTCACTTTCAATGCTGAGTTAACAACAGAAATTGCTGAAGCCCCATCCCCACTTAACATTTTAAGTGCTTGTTTTTCAGTAATACCATTCTTAAATGTAGTAAATTCCTCAACAGAAGTAATCAAATGTCCATACCCAATAGTCGCCCCTTCTTTGTACTTAGTAATAGGCTTCCCGGTTGCGTCATCATAAATTACATGCTTTCCATCTACAGTAACACTGCCTTCCCATTTAGCCAATGCTTTCAATCCATTTACACTTATCGTACCCTTGCCTGGTGCTACTAAACTATCACCCCCAGTCCCCTTCCTCTCATTAAAACCATTCTTACCCAAATTCGCCTTATTCACATTCACCTTCATCCCCACCTTTATGCTATTAGGATTGCTCTTCAACTCC
>DNNS01000179.1 GCA_003497555.1 Spirochaetia bacterium | reverse complement strand
CGTGTACTCCGTGCTCTCCAGGGTGCCGCCCGGGAGGTTAAATTTATATTTACATGGGATTGCAAGAAAGATTTTTTATGTAGACTCAGATTTAAAAATTTTTTTTCGTGGAAAAGTCATGGATCTAAAAATTTTTAACCACAGAATGCCTCACCCGCTGCCTTCCAGGCCGAGAATCAGGTGTTCAGTACTATTTGCCTGTGTGTTTGCTGCTCTGCGGTTATTTATTTTCCTTACTATTTTAAAATTTAAAATCTGAGCATATGCAATTTTTTTTTCATATTCACAGCTGCTGGAACTTTGTCGAAATTTGAGCATATATCCCCAAAAGCAATGATTTTGCCCGCTTTGCTCTTAGCAAATGATAGGCTTTTTCTTGCTGATAGGGTATACCCAGCCGGACAATGTCACTGCTTTGTGGTATAAACACCGTTTCAGTACAAAAATTAACATTTCCTGTTATTGAGTATTTATCCGGAAAGTATTAAACTGAATAAGTCAATATATTTGATTATTTTCCCAATCAAGCTGTTGATTAAAATTATTATTCAAATCGACAGCCTGAGTATAAAAGATAAATGAATTGATTATCCGCATGGAGGATTCAATGACAATCAAAATAATACGCATTTTAATAATCTGGCTGCAATTATCCCTGGTAATTTTATTGGCCGGCGATTTAAAAATTCATTTTCTTAAAGCTACCGGTGATGCGGTTTTAATTCAAACGCCAGGCGGTAAAACCATGCTGGTTGATGCACCTGGGATAGCAACAGATATTGCCAATATAAAGAGTTATTTAAATGCACTAGGAATTTCTACCATCGATATTGTATATAACACTCATGCCCATATGGATCATATCGGCGGTATGCTGGGCGCAAGTGGAATTTTTGCTAATTTCAATGTATTGCAATTCTACGGCCTTGACGATTCCCTGACAGCCGGTTATTTTAACGACAATATTTTACCATACAGCATCAATCCCTCAGTACCGTATAATACCCTGTACCAGGGAGATATTATCGCCTTGGATGACGAGCTGGAAATTGTGGTGCTTTGGCCCAAGCCTGGTTACGTTGTTGATTACAGCAGGTATAATGATCAATCAGCCGCATTTCTCATAACATATAAGACCAATAACAAGAAGATTTTATATATGGCAGATGTTATGGCTCAGGGGAGTAAAGCTCTGGTCAATGATACCGATCAAATTAACGGTAAACTTGTAAATAGCTATCTAAAATGCGATGTATTAAAATATGGCCACCATGGTCAACAAAATACTAATAATAATAATGGCGATGATAACAATTATAAAAATTCTTTTTTGCCTGCGTCCCAACCGATGTTTGGTATCGCAACAACCGGCTGGATGGGGCCAACAAAAGGCACATTTAATGGCAGAGATTCAGATTGGATTGCATCACTGACAAATACACAGCGTCAAATTTATGATTACACGTGGGAAATCCCTACCGGTTTAAAATCATTTTATGGTGCAAAGAACGGAGATATTGTAATGACCTGTACTCCGCAAGGAGTTATTTCGTTCAGCTGCTCATCAAATAATCTATATCAGACACCGTTGGTATCGGTAACACCGGGTTCTATATCAACAAACACTCCTTTTACAGCGCGACTTGATCTCTCACCGCTTACCTGGGAATGGTACACAAATGAAATCAGGGGATTATGGAGTACCAATGCAGGAGTGACCTGGACTGAATTTAAATTTCCAGGAACGGATTTGACCATCAACAAAACAACAACCCTGCTCAGTTATGCCCGAGATAATTACGGAAATGCTTCTGCTGCCAACTCTACTGTGTATACATTAGATAACACAGCGCCCGTTCTTGTGTGGTGTTCTCCGTCAAATAATCAGACGGAAGTTTCCCCTAAATCATCAATATCGCTGATTTTCAGCGAAGCCATGAAAGGCACACTGGCAGACGCGCTTTCGGTAACTAACAGTGCAGGTATTATCAGCGGCACCTGGGCACTAATAAATGCAAGTAATGCGGTTTTCACTCCGGCTTCCAGTCTTGGCAGCGGGAATCAGCAGATCTACATTTCCATCAGCGCTTCTGCGCAAGATCTTTTTAACAATGCAATAGCAGCAACAAATTTCAATTTTACCATTTCTGCGGTTACACCTGGAACTTCCCCGGTAGTTGTGATTACCAGACCTGCAGACGGCACTATAATTAATAATGGAGGAATTATTTCCGGTACAGCTTCGGATGCGAATGGAAATATTGCCGCCGTAGAATATACCTGGAACAACTGGAACACCTTTTTAACCGCAAAAGGAAACGCAGAATGGTCATTTAATGCAGCTTTTCTTCCGGAGGGAACAAATACTATCACAGTACGGGCTTGGAATGATCTTGGTATACCAGGCGACGGGAAATCCATTACTGTATATGTGGACCGGACGCCTCCTGTTGTTCAGGTACCGGCTGAAATCGGTACCAATAGCTATTTTGAGAAGGCAACAAACATTGTCATCAGTGTGACGGATATTAACATGGATAAATTATACTATCGCTATGGAGAACAGGAATTTATCGCAGTCGGCAGCGCAGAGACCCTGACTTTATGTTTTACAAACAGCGGTGAATACCGCATCAGGATAAAAGCGCGCGACCTTGCAGGCAACGAACGGATTCTCGATCTGCATTATGTATTTGATATCATTCTTATAAATACCGACGGTATGTCCGCCAGACTGAAAACATTTGTAAAAAAAATAAAAGACACTGACACCGCAAGTGTAGTTTCCGGGATTAAAGAGAGAGAAAACGGTATCAATGTGCTGGAATACATGGTCAGTACATCCCAGGATAAAAAAAGTACTGCAGCGACCATTGTCTCGCGCAGTAATGACAAGGTGCTTGTAATATTAAGGCATGAAAATGGTGTTCTTTCTTCTGTGCCAAAATCAATCACAGTG
>DNNS01000061.1 GCA_003497555.1 Spirochaetia bacterium | reverse complement strand
TATCCTCCGGGATCCTTACCCCTTTTTTAAATGCTTCATTTATAAATCCTGCTGCATTAAGATCATTTGCGCATATAACAGCGTCTATTTCACCAAGAGGCAGACACCGGGCAGCATCCTGTCCTGTTTTATATGATGCCCCCCTGTCTTTACTTAAAAACAGCCTGTTTTCTGTAATTTTGCAGCCAAGGTTTTTTGATATTTTCCGTATGATGTCGAGTTTATTTTTATTATAAACAGAATCAATGCCTGTATAGGCCATTTTCCTGCATCCTTTTCCGTAAAGAAGCTTTATGATATTTTCATAGCCTTGTGAAATATTTGAAATAACAGAAGTATGGCCTGTTCCGGATAAAAAATCACAATTTGATCCGAAAAAAACCGCAGGCTTTCCGATTTTCGTAATGATCTCTTCGATTGTTTTACCGACTATTTTTACTGACGGGTCATTTGAATTAATAATAAAGCCGCAAAAGAGATTGCTGTATAAAAGTTTTGCCAGTTTTTCATTTGCTGAATTGTAATTAACAAACAAATCAATGCAGTTATAATCCTGTGAAAAAAAAAGTTCCCTGATACTGTATATAAGCTCGCGCAGTTTCAGGGAATGTTGCAGATAAATATTCCCGATAAAATTGGAGCTTTTGTTCCGCATGGAAAGGGCGAAAAAATCATGCTGATAATCAAGATCATTAACAAGCTTCAGTACTTTTCTGCAGGTATCCGGATTAACGCCTTTTCTGTTGTTAAGGGCATGGCTTACAGTCTGTCTTGAAACCTGAAGCTGGCCTGCAATCTCAAACTGTGTTGGCATTCTGTAGGTTTATCCTTTATTATCACGTGATAATTATATATTATATAACATTTTTTTGTTTTTGTCAATAAAAAAATTAAATTAATCCCGCCATAACCCAGGGCATATTCGTACTTTTGCGTTTTTACGTCAATTTAGGCAGTGGTTCCATTTTTTACATTTACCAAATGCCTTTTTTACGCAGTAAATTAGCCAGTTTAAAAGTGCGCATTTACCCTGCCGCATAATCCTTTAATATCCAGTAAAAAAATACTGATAGGAATCCAGGAATGCGCGAAAAATATTTCTGCCAATACACAAATTTTTTTTCATTGGTATATGAACTTTTAAACAGAGAGCTGGATTTATCCGGCAACAAGTATTCAGGTAAAACGCGTCTTTTACAGTTTGGCTGGGAAGAATCAAAATAATTTTTCATATGGTAAATATGTATTCGTGCCAAATTAAATATTCCAATGTGTCTATTGAAATTGCCGAACTATTATTTTATAGGCGACTGTATATATTACAAACTACAATCACTGTGGCAAAGGCCTTTTCCCGTCACCCGAATATAAATAGGACTTTCCTTTTCATCATTAACCTATTACCCCTTTCCCCGCCAAAATTCAATCCTCCGGCCAATTTTTTCTTACATCCTCACAACACCATCCATTTGTATATGCTCAGATTTTAAATTTTAAAATAGTAAGGAAAAAACATATAACCGCAGAGCCTTAAAAATTTTTAGCTCCATGACTTTACCAGGAATAAAAATTTTGAAATCTGAATCTATGCAGTTTTTTTTACCGCCATATTTATCTCTCCAGCGCTACCAGCATGATGCCGGCAGTGATAACCAGCACTCCGGCAAGACGAAAAGGCGAGAATTTTTTTTCAAGAAAAAACATCGAAAGCAGAGTTGTCAGAACTATGCTCAACTGGCGCAGTGATACAATATACCCTGCCTTGCCGCGGCTGAATGCGAAAATAATCAGTGAATAGGAGATGAGAAAAAGAATTCCGGCGGCGATTGCCCGGGATCGCCTGACCGGAGTGCCGCCTGCAATCATTTTCCGGGTTGCCAGAACCATGACCGCGAAGCTCACTGTGTTCTGCAGATACACATAGGCTACGCGGGTGATGATGCCGCTCGCGCCTTCATCGGATGGCATGCGTATGGCAGCATACTTATCAAGTACGGAGGCAATGCTGATGACCAGAGCGGAAAGCAGAGCCCATCCCGAGCAGCTGTTGAAAAAATGTCCGGCAGTCAGGTCACTGCGCAGGCTGGAAATAGGCAGAAAGAAACAGCCGGCAACAATGAGTACAATGCCGATAAGCGCCATGCACCCCGGGAGTTCACCAAGAAAAAGTCCGGCCCAGGTAACCACCAGAATGGGAAATGCCCGCGACACCGGATAGGCGAATGATACATCGCCGCTTTGATAGGCACGGGCCAGAAAGAAAAAAAACAGGCCGGTGCAGATACCGGAAAATAAAGCAAGCAGCAGGTAGATCGGCGTGTACACGATCCAAAATTGAGCCGCGAAAAACAGCGGCGCATAGAGCAGCATGGAATACCACAGGGCTCGCCGCAGAAAGGCAGTTGGATCAACACCCCGGGACTTGGAGAGTAAATTCCAGCTGGCATGGCAGACTGCGGAGAGAAGCGTGAATAAAATTGCACTGAAGGTCATTTGCTGTACACAAGATGGCGCAGGCGAATCCCGCCGCCAGCTATATTCAAATTAAACGATGAAACTTTTTACTCCGTTACAGACGCAAGCAGCGTTTCGGCTGAAATCCTCGAATATTTCGTCAAGCTCTTCACTGCAAAAATCATGATAAGACACCATATCCATATTTCCATCCCTGAATGCTTCAGCCGGGTTTGCCTGTGCCATAGAAAGTTTTCAGTTTCATGAAATACTCTTTTTTTACGAAATCAAATTCTCAAATACAGTATAATCCTGATCTGCATATTTGGCAAGAAAAAAATTCGATTT
The DNA here is from genome assembly GCA_003497555.1 of Spirochaetia bacterium. GTDB lineage: Bacteria > Spirochaetota > UBA12135 > UBA12135 > UBA12135 > UBA12135. The sequence continues at coordinate 58 of DNNS01000061.1, read as the reverse complement.
TTTAGCAACTAAATTCAATCTTCTCCCTGGTAAATTTATTTGTAAAGGACAACGCCAG
>DNNS01000366.1 GCA_003497555.1 Spirochaetia bacterium | reverse complement strand
AAGTTGAACATGACGACTCCTTGTAAAAAGCATAGCTGCGGCAGAACTTTTTATAGTAAATAATCACAAGGGTAAAATTTGCATTTTTATTATAAATTTACTATAATTAATCATAAGAAATCTAATAAACATTGCGGAGAGCATAATGAAAAGAATCAACTTTTTTATAATAATTTTAATAATGACTACGTTTTCATTGCATGCTGCTTTTATTGAGCATCCTGATATTGACGCACGCGGTGAATCGGTAGGTTCAGCAGTTGTAACTCTCGGAAGCGACGGCAATTCTGTCAATAACAACCCGGCTCTGCTTGGTACTGTTGATCTTATTTCACTTACCGTGACCGGTTCTCCACTCTCGCTTGGTGTTGAAGACAGCAGTCTTATCAATTGTCTCCTGGCGCATGGAGTAGTTCCTTTTAAGGGAGCCGGGGCTCTTGGAATATCAGCCAATCTGTTACTGGTACATGCTGAAATTGAAGGAATATCCAAAAATCTTTATAATGAATATGAATTCTCTCTTGCCTATGGTTATGCGATAAATTCTTCCTTTCAGGTCGGCTTGACTGCCAAATTGCAAACCTGGTCAATCGGAAAAGATTTAGGCGCGGAATTTGACGATATAGACGCACCGCTTACTTTTAATGCCAATATCGGCGCCATTTTCAAACCGATACCCGAACTATCTATAGGTCTGGCTGGTATCAATTTAATCGGAATGAAAATAAATAGCAAATCAAGTACCTCAGCCAAAGAAAACGTACCAAGAAGCGTTAAAGCCGGGGTGGGATATATAAGCCCTATTATCAACGTAGCCGGTGATGTTGAATTTGTATTTGATACCACTGATTTTAATATTTATGTCGGAACAGAAAAAAACTTTTTTGCCAATTTATTCAGGGTAGGTGCAGGTATAAAACTGCTGAACATCAGCGATGGCGTTGTTCCTACAGCCGGTTTCGGCATTACGCTTAAAATGTTTAAAGTGGATTATGCTTTCAGTTATCCGATATCCAGTATAGCTCCATATGGCAACCATAAACTCACTGCTGGCGTGCGATTCTGAAATATTCATAATTATTACAAAAAATTTTGGGGCTATAGCTCAGTTGGGAGAGCGCTTGAATCGCACTCAAGAGGCCGACGGTTCGATTCCGTTTAGCTCCAAGTCCCTTTCCGTAAAAAAGCCTTAAATCACTCTTCTTTCGCCATATTTCAGCTTCCGCCGAATGAATAGGGGAGCTTGATTAAAAGTTACTGTTGGGGAGTAACTTTTTAGTAACTTTTTTCTCATGGCTAATTACTTTTATATAAAATTGCAGTTTCAGGATTAATTCAGTGTATGATTTGCGTGTTTTTTTTCATTTCTCTGAATTCCTTCGGTGAACAACTTGTCATTTTTTTAAAAAATTTGGAGAAATAGTATTGATCATAAAATCCCAGTTCTGTACTTATTTCCCTGATGCTTTGAGCTGTATATGCCAGCATTTCTTTTGCTTTATTGGTTTTTTCCAAAAGAAAATAATGTTTGGGCGTTGTTTTAAACGCTTTTTTAAACTCGCAGATAAAATGGGATTTATTCATATTCATGAGGCGTGAAATATCGGAAATCGATATAACACTTGTTTTATTATTTTTTATATAATCAAAATAAACAGAAAACCTTTCAAACAGGGGATTTTTCCGCTCTATAATTGACGATATATCATTTTTAAAACAGGACAGAATATCATAGATAACCGATTTGACACATAACAGGTTCGCCGAGTGAATACTATGGGCATAATGTATTAAAATTTTTCTTTTTTTTTCAGGAACAGAATAGATCATGGGCAGTTCGTTTGCGAATAAATCCAGATTATTAAATGTAAGTTTAAATTTCATAAATAATTTACGCAGATTTTTATTGTCAAATAATATCCGGTTTCCGGGAGGAAAAAAATAAATATGATTGGGCTTGAGCTGATAAACCGTTTTGTTATGTTTTACGCGCCCGAAACCGGACATTATGCATTGTATTGAATTTGCCGGTTCGTATTCATCTACAATATCGTTTTCGGTGTATATCACCTCCCCGAAGTTAAAAAGCGTTAAAGAAATATTGTTTAATATTTCATTCTGAAATGTTTTAAGAAAAACGCGTTTTCTTTTTCCGGATAGTATTTCTTCATTAGAATCCGGAGGCAAATCCAATCTGTAAATTGTTTCCATAAATTTCAGTAAATAATTTTACTATGAAATCCGGCATTTTTATTGCTTCCTTGCTCACAAATTCCCGCTTTCAAATAAATGAAAAGCGGGAATTTGTGAGATAAATACTTCCATTTAATTAAGCAGAAAACCGGGACTTTTTAAGGTTTCCTTGTCATTAAAAAAACAACCTGCCATTTTATTGAAACCGGATGAATGAGCAGCCTGCATATTGACGCTTGTTATTTTTAGAATAACCGCGTAAATTTGTTACATTATTTACTGGATTTTATACATTGTAATAAATCCTGAAATTAGTATAATGAATACAGCTGATATGCTTTCATTTCAGCTTTTCGGATGAGATTCAAACACCACCGCATATAAAACAGTAAAAGCAGAGGAATATCTATATGCAAGACAGGCCGAATATCCTGGTAATAATGTCAGACCAGCATGCCTGCCGCAGAATCGGCTGCTATGGCGACCCGACAGCCCGCACGCCGAATATAGACCGGCTGGCTGCTAAAGGCATGCGTTTTGACAGTGCATATTGCCCGGCCCCGGTATGCGTTCCCTCACGCATGAGCTTCATGACCGGACGCAAACCATCAGACATCAACGTTATTGAAAACTTTGACATTCTTTCTTCCATCACGCCTACCTGGGCAGCCCATGCGGGCAGGGCAGGATATGAAACCGCACTGATCGGCAGAATGCATTTTGAAGGGCCTGATCAATATCATGGATTTGACTTTGTGCATCCGGATTTTGTCAACTGGAAAGGTACCGGTCCCAGGCAGCAGTTTATTTATACTGCAAAAGTACCGGTTGACAATTACTGGTCAGAGCGCAATTCAATAGAAAATTCCGGCAGCGGAAAAACCTATGTTCAATTTAATGATGAACGTGTATGCAGTGCGTCCTGCGATTATCTGAAAGAACATTCACAGAAAACAGATAAACCTTTTGCCGCTGTTGTTGGTTTCTACATGCCGCATCCGCCTTATGTGGGACGCACTGATCTTTTTATGAAATATTTTAATACCGTTCAGACTGATAATAGCGATGAAATGGCTTTCCCTGAATATCTGCGTAATTATTTTAAGGATTTCCGAAGCTGGTGGATTCCTGGTTCTATGGATAAAAATAAAATTCGTATGGCCATGGCCTCATATTATGCCATGATTGAGCAGCTTGACAGCCTAATAGGTACTATACTTGATTCTCTTAAAAAAAATAATCTTGCAGAAAATACCGTAGTCATTTACGTTTCCGATCACGGCGACATGAGTTCGGTTAAAAACTCCTGGGGTAAATTGCTTTTCTACGAAGAAAGCGTGAAGGTACCGCTTGTAATACGCTATCCGGGCAGAATTAATCCCGGGAGTGTATGCTCACAGGTGTGCAATCTGCGGGATCTCTCGCAAACATTATGCAGTATAGCCGGGGCTGAACCGCTTTCCGCAGCTGATGCGCGTTCATTAGAGCCGCTCTTTAGCGGAAAATCATCAGCCTGGGAAAACTATACGGAAAGCGAGATTTGCCTTTTTCCGATAATACGCCAGAAAAAGCATGCTGCATGTAAAATGGTACGTTATAATGAATGGAAACTGTGGTGCTATATTATAGAAGGGAAGGCTTCTTACTCGTTATTTAATTTGAAAAATGATCCATTCGAGCTTCACGATCTGATTGGCAATGCTTCCTGCACTATAATATTAGAAAAATTAAAAATACACCTTCATCAAAATTGGGATCATGATCGCATTCTGAACGAGGCAATTCAGCGGAAAAAAGACCGGGGCATGACAGCCGGCAATCTGGAGTCCAGGGGCATTCCCTCTTTTTCATTTCCCGCTAATCTCGATGAAACTATAAAAAAAGACCATAGCCATGCCGAAAGCGCATAATAAAATGGTAAAACTAAGGTGCCAGGGAGTCATCATGTTCAACTNNGTCCTTTACAAATAAATTTTCCATGGAGAAAAAAATGCATTATAAAATCAAATCCCCAATCCGCTTTTCCATTCGTATACTTGGGCTGTTATTTGTATCAATCCATACACTATGCGCCCAGGCAAAGCTGTTCGAGAATTACCATATTGATCCGCAATATACCGGCGATACTGTTTTTCCCGATGCCTTTGGAGAAGAACTCGTTAAAAACGGCGGGGTTGAAGATCATAACGGTTCGCTCGCGGACGGGTGGCGCGATGATTCTGCCTGGGCGCCGGTAAAAACTCTCTACAGCATAGAAACCAGAAACGCGTTC
>DNNS01000614.1:7898-9491 GCA_003497555.1 Spirochaetia bacterium | reverse complement strand
AATGACAGCAGAAATCAATAAAACATCCGGACGAAAACGCACGGTATTTCATTGCGGAGAATTATATAAAAACGCCGAAGAAGGAAATTATAATATTCAGCTTGCCTGGAATGAAGAAATAACAGCAGAAAAATGGAATTCTTTAAAAAGAACAATACCGCGCACCAGCCGAATTGCCTACCGATTTAATGAATACAAAATTATTATCCTGGTTGATCTAAGACCTGCCGGGGATGATTATATCAAGCGTTTTTATAAAAACAGCGATTTGGTCACAACTCTGGTAAATCGTAAAAAAGGAAGCAATATCAGAATTTCTCCGGATTTCAACCGCCTTACCGATGTAGTTACTGTGGAGGATCCGTCCAGGCTGCTCGCTGTATACCAGGAATCCTGCGCGCGTCTTGTTATTGTTGGAGATGCCCTGTCTGAAATTTATCAAAAAGCGCTGGCAGAAGTAAAACGCTATGACCGTTATGCCCGTTTCATGTTAGCGGTAAATATTGATCAGGCAAAAATAGATTATTTTTTATCTCAAATCAAGCTCAATTACCACCGCAATAACTGGTAATCAGATTTTAGCAATTACTCCCATGGCTGCAAATTTTTCTATGCGCTGCCGCACAAGCTCTTCCGGTGTCATTTTTTTTAATGCGTAATAATATTTTTTCAGGAATTCTTTGAGATTGGCCGCTGCCAAATCGTAGTTTCTGTGAGCAGCGCCGAGTGGTTCGGGAACTATTTCGTCAATTACTCCAAGGCGCAGGGCATCAATCGCGGAATTTTTCAGGGCAATGGCGGCTTTTACTTTTTCGCCGGAATCTCGCCACAGAATCGAAGCGCAGGATTCAGGCGAAATAACGGAATAAATTGCATCCCGAAGCATAAGCACTGAATTGGCCACACCTATGCCGAGCGCTCCGCCGGAACCGCCTTCACCGATTACTGTTGCAATAACCGGCACGCGCAGCACGGACATATCGCGCAGATTTCTGGCAATAGCCTCGCCTACACTGCGCTCTTCGCCTTCCAGGCCGGGAAAGGCNNAGTGTCGATAAAAATAAAAATCGGCTTGTTGAATTTTTCAGCCATCTGAAAAAAACGCAGGGCTTTACGGTAGCCTTCGGGACGCGGGTAACCGAAATTGCGTTTCAGATTTTCTTTGGTATCGCGGCCTTTTTGCTGGCCTACCACAATACAGGAATCTCCTTCGAAACGGGCAATGCCGCAGATTATACAGTTATCGTCGCCGTAATTGCGATCTCCGTGCAGTTCCACATAATCGGTAAAAATGCGCTGCACATAATCAAGCGTATACGGACGTCTGGGGTGGCGCGCTACCTGGGTAATCTGCCAGTTATTGAGTTTGGAATAAATATCTTCTGTAACCGCATTAAGGTTTTCTTCAAGCTTTTTCATATGCGGTTCTATGGAAAGATTATTCTGGGCTACCAGTTTTCGGGTTTCCTGAATTTTCAGGTAGATTTCCTGTATGGGAGCTTCAAAATCAAAAGTCGAAATATCATTTTTCATCAGAACTCCTTACTGTACCTGTAAATAATTATATAATTTTTACATTATTATCGCAAATCT
>DNNS01000614.1:0-7847 GCA_003497555.1 Spirochaetia bacterium | reverse complement strand
GTAAATTTTGTGGGAATTCGTAAGTATCACAAATCTATCTTTACGGAAATATGGTATAATAAATATCCTGCAAATTCAATCGGAGGCCAAGAATGAAATTCCGGAAAAATTTGGAGCCCAGACTCGGTATTGACATGACACCCATGGTAGATATTGTTTTTTTACTGATTATTTTTTTCATGATCGCCTCTACTTATGTTAAAACTTCCGGTATCAGGGTGAATCTGCCCGAAGCTGTTTCTTCCGATTCGCATCCCAAAAACGATCTGGTGATCAGTGTAAATGAAAACGGGGATATTTTTCTTGACGACCGCAAAGTGGCAATGGACTCGCTGCAGAAACTTTTAAAAGAAGAAAAAATCAAAAGCGGGCGCAGCGCCCTGATTATCAAGGGCGACCGCAATATACGTTATAAATCCCTGGTACTGGTAATGGACAGGGCCAAAATGGCCGGTATTGAAAAAATTTCTCTTGCTACCGGCAAACGGAACTGACTATGTATATTTCGGAACGCAATTCCTGGCTGCTTTCCGCACTGCTGCACTGTCTGATCATACTGTTTTTTCTGGCCGTCTTCAATGAATCCCCGGTAATAATCCTGTCCAGCTCCGAAATAGATATTCTTTATGAAGATCATCCGGGCAAAACGAAAGAAACGGAAAAACCCGAAGCCCCCCGGGCGCAGTCATCGCCGGCTTCCCTGCCTTACAACCCGCCTGCAGTGATCAAAGAAAGCGAAAAAAATTTTAATATGCCCCAGACCCGGCCGGAAAAATACTCTCCGGATATTATTCCGGGCGCCGGAAATCTCCCTGCCCGTTTTGAACCTTCCGACCGTCTTGATAATTCCCGGGCTGCTGCAAACGCCTTACCGCAGGGACAAAGAGAAATAATTCCCAAAAGTGTTCCGGCAGATTCCGGTACAGGCTCAGGGACCGGCTCCATCAGATGGGAAAATCAGGCTGCGGGCAGACGTCTGGTTTTTGAACCCGGGGCCGGCGAGCTTGAAAATTTTCCGCGCCTTCCGGGTTCAATAGAAATAATCGTAAAATTCTCCGTTAACCGGGAAGGCATTCTGCTCGCTCCGGTTATTATACGTTCTTCCGGGCAGACAGAACTTGATGCTGCGGTTATTCGGCATTTGCGGCGTTATGTTTTTGAAAAAGTCCCGGAAGAAAGAACCGATCATGGCTGGATTACCTTTCTTTTACAGGAATAAATCCGTTTTCTCCCTGACAGGCAAAAACCGCCTGCGCCTGGAACTCGGCATCAGTCTGCTGCTTATGATGGCAGCGGGAATCTATCTTTATTTCATTATCAATCTGGGCNNAAAATTAGGCTTGGTAATCGCCCAAACGCTGAAATCCGAATTTTCCTATGAATTAATAAAATATCGCCTTCTCAATATTCTGTCAATTAAAAATATTTCCATCAATAACAGCGGTTTAAAGGCGGAAATTCCGGAAACCGACATCAAATTTGATTTTTATTCTTTTTTAAAAACTTTCAGCCTGCAGGATTCCATAAATAACGTTACAGTTACCGGATCTAAAATCATTCTGAAACCATCCCGGGGCGATATATCCAGGCCCGCGGATTTACAGGAGCTTATAAAAATTTTAAAAAAAATACGCATTGTTCTGCGCAGCACCGCACTTACATCCGGCGCTTTTGAATTTAAAATTGACAGAATGGAAATTTTTTCCGAAAACCGCAGTATTTACTGTCGTTTTCTTTTTGAAGGTTCGGGAGAATACCGGGTACAGGCTCTGCTTTCCGCGGATGAACAATTAAGATATATTTCCGCAGAAATTCTTTTTTATGAAGGTTATCATAACATCGCTTCCTTTAAGGGCAGCGGAAAATTCAATAACGGCAGGCTTTCCGCCATAATCGAAGGTGAAGATACGGATCTCAAGTGCCGGATTATTTACAGCCCGGAAGAAGGCCTGACTGCAGATGCTCTCGCCAAAGATATTCCTTCGGAAAAACTGCTGCAGTATGCTAATTGCCTGGGGTATGACCCTGGAATATCATCGTTTTTTGCTCTGCATAAAGTAATACCGATACTGCCCGGTGCCGGAAAAATAACCGCCTCGGTAAATTTTATCTCGGGGAAGCGCGATGGAATATCAGCAAAAATTAAAAGCCGCCGCCCTGGAGAAAACTCCGTATTTTATTATACAGGCAGCGGGTCAAAAAAAAAAGCCTATTATGCCATGGAAAAAAACGGAAGTTTTTCAGCTGCGGCTGCATGGGATTGCCTGAATTGTTATCCTGAAGTCAGCTTTATGTTTAAAAATTTTGCCGTCGGAACCCGCTTGCTAAACGGCGGAGGCTCGCTTTTATCTGTTTCCAATGATTACAGCCTGCTGGACTGCACTTCGCTGGCTGTTAACCGCAGCAGACTTCCCCTGCGCATCGGAATTCAGCACAACAGCGATTTATTCAAGCTGCAGATTTTTAATACCGAAGGCGTTTCCGGAGAAATCGAATTTGACAGAAACCGGGATATATTGTTAAATATATCTTTAACAGACGCCAAAATCAATACCTTAACCGGTCTGCTCGGAATCAATTTGCTCCCCTCCCATACCATTAACGGCAATATCATGCTCCGTAAAACCGGTACAAATACCGATCTGTCCGGAAGGATATCGGTGTTTGATGATATTTTGGCAAAAGATTTTTTTTCCTGCCGGCTGACGGGTTCAAATAATATATTCCGCATCAGCGAGGGGCAGATACAGACCGGTGCTGCAGCCCAAAATTTTTCCCTGCTGCTTGATTTAAACCGGAATTATAATAATTTTCAGATTACCCTGGCTGCAAAAAACGCAAGTCTTAAAAATATTTTAAGCGGAACCGTCAGCATGGAGAACGAAACGGTTAAAATCGATCTGCTGGAAGCCGGGGCCGAAACCCGCTATACGGCCGAGATTGATTTAAAAAAAAATACATCCGGCTGCCTGGAAATAAAAAACCTGAAGCTTTCTGCAACAGCTAATTTGTCCATGACAGCGGATTTTTCTTTCAGCACATTTTTCCAGGCCGGCGGAAATATAAATCTGACGCAGCTTAATCCATGGAGCAAGCAGAGCGGACTTTCCGCGGCATTTGCCTGGAACGATCAATCCATTACTTTTTCAAAAATTACCTATTTCGACGAACAGCATTCCCTGATCGGCCGGGGTGAAGCCCTGCACGAATCATGGCCGCTAAGTTTCAGCTATAATTTTGAAATGAAAAATGAAGATACCGACGAATCTTTTATCATATCAGGCGAAAACAGCGGGTATAGCACCACCAGCACCATGCTGGTAAAAAAATTCTATCTTGACAATAAAAAAACCCTGGGCCCGCTTTCGGTTTTAAGCGGCCGGCTGCGCTCCGAGGCTGTAATTACCGGCGATCTGCGCAACCCCAACCTTAACGCCAAAATATATATACGCAATCTTGAGCTGAACTCCAGAAATTATCTTCTCTACTTTGAGCTCTACCGGCATCACGGCGAATTTGAGCTTAAAAACCTGCTGATGAAAAATGAAAATGCCGGCAGCGCAGAAACCGACTGTCTGAAAGTAAAAAATGCCGTATATAAAAACGGGGTATTATCGCTTCCGGCCGTACTGCATGATTTCCGCTCCTTTGCAGTGTTCAGCGGGGGGCTGAATTTTACCTGGCGTCAGAATGAAAACCGGCTCTCGGTAGTTTCCGACCGGTTATTAATGAACGGGGAAAAAATACTTCCCCTGTCCGCCCGGATTGTTTTTGAAAAACAGCGTATTCTTTTTTCCAGGCAGGGCAGCCACGGGCCGGGAGGCGAAATTATCAGGCGGGGAGCTGATCACCTGATTGATTTCAAATATTATTACGATGATCGCCCGATTTTTTTTACCGAAGGCATCGCCGGAGGAAAAAAAACCGATCTGATCATACACAGCCAGAAATTCAACCTGCAGCACCTGAATTTATTTACCGAAATTATCGAGGAGCATTATCCGGAAGAAGCTTTTTTTACCTATAAACACAACAATAATTACTACCGTGCCAATTTATTTCTGCATGTATATAACGAAGGCGATAAAATTCTGCTTGACGGACGGATGCTTTGCAGGGGGCGTACCCGGCTTACCGGTTTTGCCCGGCCTTCATCCAGCGGGCTGCTTGACATTACAATTAAAAAAAACCGCTTTCAGCTTGACGACCTGCGCCTTGATTACCGCAAATCCTTTTTACAGGCTGACGGCTTTTTCAGTCTTTCCCTGCCTGCCGGGGTTATTGATCAATACGCCATGACAATTTTTACTGAAAATGAAACCGGTATTCCGGTAAAATACCAATCGCCTCTTTTTGACGCAGAGGGAAATTTATCAGGCAGTGTCGCCCTATCCGGCAGCCAGGCTTATCCGGCAGCTGCAGGGCAAATGGAGCTTAAAAACTGCGATTTGTCATTTAAAGGCAATAGCTCAGCCGATTCGCAAAATCCCAATTTTTTCGAACGTCTTGACTGGGATATGGAAATTAAAGCCGGAGAACGCACGCGTTTTTACAATGAGATGCTGGAAACCCTGATCAAAAAAGGCTCCGCTGTCAAATTTTCCGGGCGTGTTTATGACGATTCTTTCCGGGTAACCGGCCAGCTGGAAGGGGCCAGGGGAATATATTCCTGGGCAGGCGTGAATTTCCGTCTGGATAAAATCAGGGCTGACTTTCGCGAAGATATGGATGAAATCGACCCCTTCATGGATGTACAGGGTTCCTACCGCACCAAGGACGATCGCGGCGAAACCATTATTATTTATCTCACCATGAATTCCTTTCTTTCCAGACGAAACATTAATTTAACCTCCGATCCTCCCAAAAGCGCTGATGACATCAGGCAATTTTTAGGACTGGCCCCGCTCACTGCTTCCGGCAGCGGTAAAAGCGCTATCTCGGCCGTAAAAGCCATTTCTATCGATGCCAATATACTGCGCCCGCTGGAAAGAAAAATACGCCGGCTTTCCGGCCTTGATATTTTCCGTATTGATACGGATTTTTTTGAACACCTGAACACCGGTTCCTTCAGCACGGCGGCCCAGAACGCCTTTCTCGATACAAAAATTTCTCTTGGCATGGGAAAATATGTAACCGATCGGCTTTTTTTATATTATGATATCAGCTACCAGCGCGGGCAAACCAATTCCGTATCCCCTTTTGCCCATGCCCTTGATATAGAATATGAATTCGGTGAATTCGATCTTCAGTACGAATGGAAAATCGACCGCACCTTTTCTTCCTGGGGAGACCATGATATAAAGATACTGAAAAAATGGAGATTCTAAAGTGAAAATTGCCTTGATCCGACTTATCTGCCTGCCTGTATTAATAACTATGCTCTGCGCCGGCAGCATGGAAGAATGGGACGGCCTGATTCTTGAAGACATAAAAGTAACCGGTAATGTCAATGAAAACAAAAGAAAAATTTCCTCTTTTGTGGATATTAACAGGGGCGAGCCGGTAAATTCCGGTTTGCTCAGAAAAAATTTTAAAACCATGTATCAAAGCGGCCTTTTTGCGGATATCAAATTTATCATGGAAAAAGCAACCAAGGGCGCAATCCTTGAAATTATTGTGGAAGAATTTCCCAAAATCGGCACTATTAAAATCAGCGGCAATAAAAAATTCAATGAAGAAGACCTGCGCAATCTGCTGGAACTGAAAGAAGGCGCCTGTTTCTCAAGCTCGCTTCTTAACCGCAGTATTCTCAAGATACGCGAAAAATACAGGACCGAAGGTTATCTTATGACCAAAGTCGATCCCGAACAGCACGAGAACCGCGAAAAAAAAACCGTAAATATCGAATTTATTATTGACGAAGGGTCTGAAGTACTGGTAGAAAAAATCGAATTTTTCGGCAACGATCATATTCCGGCGCGCCAGATCCGCAGGGCCATGGAAACCAAAGAAGATAAAATATTCGCTTCCGGAAAATTCAATCTGGAAAAATTTGAAACCGACCGCGAAAAAATCATCAACAATTTTAAAAAGTACGGTTATATCAATGCCGCCATTACCGATATCAAATACGAATACCGCTGGAACAAACCGCACCGCAAAACCGCCCAGAATGTCTATATTTCCATCTGGATAACAGAAGGGGAAAAATATTATTTCGGGGATGTAAAAATCAAGGGCACCAAATTATTTGAAGAATCTGAAATACGCAAATGGCTGAAAAGAAAAAAAGGCGCAGTTTTTAACCAGGAGGTTCATGACAATGACATTGAACGCATCCGCAGCGCCTATAATGAACGCGGCTATATTTTTTCGCGCATTACTCCCATCCAGTCGGTTAATGAAGACGATAAAACCGTACATTTTATTATTGATATTTACGAGGGCGACAAGGCGCATGTGGAATCAATAATCATCACCGGCCAGGAAAAAACCAAAGAAAAGGTTATCAGGCGCGAAATAGAAGTGCGCGAAGGCGAAATTTTTAATGTGAGTAAAATCCGCCGTTCCGTGGAAAAACTGATGAATCTGCAGTATTTTGAAAGCGTGATTCCGGAACCGCGCCAGGGCAGCACCGAGGGGCTTATGAACCTGGTATTCCGCGTCAAGGAACAGCGTACCGGCATGCTGACAGCCGGCGGCGGCTGGGGTACGTCAAGCGGGCCGTCTATTTTTACCGAAGTAAAAGAAATAAATTTTTTAGGCAAGGGACAGACTGTTTCCGGTAAAATCGAATTCGCCCAGAAAAAACAGAGCATTATAAGCGCTTTTACCGAACCCTGGATTTTAAATTTACCGGTAACAGCCGGGATAAATGCCTCGGCTAATAACGAAATATTCCTCTTTAGAACAATTAATACCGAGGAATCAATCGATGTAAATTATACCAAATTTGATTTTTCTATTGGTTTGAATTTGGGCTACCGTTTTTTTGATTTCTGGTCAGTAAGCGCCGGTTCTACCACCAAACGTTTTTTTTATTATTTAACAACAAAAAACCGCATAGGAAAATTTATCAGAGAACAAAGACACTGGTATATAACCGAAGAAGAAAGACAGGCTCTTCTTGATCCAAATAAACCATCGCAGTACAGGCCGGATCTGGCGAATGAGAGAGTTCGGTTATCGGAACTTGAAATAGTAACCGGCCCGATTGACCCGGCAACCGGCCGCAGCAAATGGCAGACCACGGAATCCGTTAATCTTTCGCTTTCCCGCGATACGCGCGATAATTATCTAAATACCATGCGCGGCAGTCTGGCCAGTATTTATATGGAACATATTTTTATTTCCGAAAAACTCACCAAATGGAATTTCAGTCTTTCCCGCTATTTTAATCCGGTCTGGAAGGTTGTACTCGCTTTTTCCAGTGACTTAAGTTTTATCGGGCAGGACCTGCGGGGGCGCATTGAAAACGAAGAAGCCCATTATTATTATTTTATGCAGGAAGAACTGCGCGGCTGGGATTCAACAGCAGTGGAAAAATTCCGGAAAAGCCTGTGTCCCAATTATGCGCAATTCCTCATGCCTTCCTTTGACGAAAACTACCGGCCGGTAGGCAGGGCAAAAATCAGGCATTCGGCAGAACTGCGTTTCCCGTTTGCGGAAAAATATGTATGGGGTGTTTTCTTTGCCGATGCCGGAAACCTTTCCGTACCGGCCCTGAATTTCAACAACACAGGGTGGATGAGCGATTACCGGCAGTATATGTTTGATTTCGGCGCCGGAATCCGCATTCATATACCCATGCTGCCGCTGCGTTTTTACTGGTCTTACCGCACCTTTTTTGATCAGGAAGAACAAAAACTGAAAATAGATCCTGCGCACCGCAAATCGGCAAAGGTCAA
>DNNS01000699.1 GCA_003497555.1 Spirochaetia bacterium | reverse complement strand
TCCCTGCTCTTTGTTTATTCTGAATTCTATCATTGCTGTGCGCTCCGCTAATAGCGCATTGCAATCATAAGCGCTTTTATAAATCAGAATGCCCCCGGTGCCCCGGCAGTCAACCCCTTCGGGCCCGGCTATAGCTCCGTTTTTTAAAATACCGAATTTGGCATTGCCCTTTCCGCGCAGTATAACTGCCGATATACCGTCACACTGTACAATGTCTTTTGTCAGATCAGCGCCCAGCAGACAATTACCCGGTGCGGGTTCGGCAACAGACACTGGAGAAACCAGCAGGCCGCATTCCATGTACCCCTGATGTAATAAATTATTTTTATAAGTTTCCCCAACCAGATCGTAAAATCCCGGCCTGGCAGGTTTCCAGGAAACATAATCTTTACCCTGTTCGGACTTCAGCCATTGTTCGCGGCTTTCAAAAGGCATCTGTTCCCATTCTTTATAATCTTTGGCGTCATCACCGCTGCGCTGTCTCAAATTAAAGCGCAGACCGCTTCCTGCGGCTGATAATGATAACAATATAGTATCGCCCGGTTTCACTGCAGCCGTGTTTTTATTGTCGCTCCGAATAATAATTTTCGGATTAATATCAGCCGGAACCGGAAGACCGGGATTATTAAAATACTGTATGCTGTTTACCAGAACCGGAAGCAGCAGCGGTTTTACTGCAGGAGAATTATGAATGTGCCACAAGGTAGCAATCATGCCCGTGCAATTTTTTTTATGCGCATATCCGGAAAAAGCGCTGATGGCGCTGTCGCCGAACCAGCTTGCTCCGTAAATTTGGCCGAACCCCAGCCATTTAAAAAAATCAATACTGGGATATTCTCCTTCCAGGGAACCCTTGTTGTAATGCCAGGGAACAACCGCTATTTTATCTTTATTTTTAATGTCTGTAATGCAGGGCAGCAGATCTACCGCGCTGTTTACAGGCATGCGCGAATAAAGCGGAGAAAAATATTTAAATCGGCTGTCAGCAGGATATTTAAGCGCATTATTTTCATCAGCCAGAGCCGGAGACAGCATCTGATCTCCGGAAATCATGGGTGTAATCTTTTTCCTTATCAGATGATCGCAGACCGTATTAAGCGTTCCGGCCCATACATCGGATACGGTCATATTGTGTTTATCCGCAATTTTTTTTATATCTTCCGTCGGGTATTCATCCCAGCCAAGATAAAAATGAGACGGATTCCGGTACAGACCTGCATATTCATCTATAAACGGAAGTACAATTTCCTCAAGTACGGTTTTACCGCTTTCGGTTTTCTGAAATACATCCATGGTATTGGCCCTGAGTCCCTCGCCGGTTAAAATCATTTCCGGATGTTCTTTGATAAAATTCTGTCCAAAAGTAAGCTGGGTCTTGCTTAACAATTTTATTTCCGGTATGGCTTCAAGACCGAGCCGATTTTTTACATAATCAATTAAATCCTCCGCTTCCTGACGGGAAAATTTTTCATTTTTAACCGGCCCGATATTGAGTTTTCCTTCCCAGCGTATAATTATGGTTTCATATCCCAATTCTTTTGCGGTTTTAATAATTTCTTTGGCCGCTGTGCAGTCATACACCGGAACATGCAGCCATTTTTTCAATGTTACCGGTTGATTTTTTTCTGCAGGAAATAAACAAAATGTTAAAAAAAATAGATAAATTACCTTTGCAGCTGCCGGCTGAGTATACTTTTTAAAAATCATTTTAACTCCTGAATATTAAACAGTTAATATTCAAATGACAGTATAATAAAAATTAAGTAAAAAATCAATATCGATTTTAATATTTCCGAACATTTACAAATATTTTCGAAATACAAATAAAGTTATCCGCATTAACACAGATTTTTAAATTTTTACAGTTAGTTTTTGTTTCTTTTCAATGAATTTTCATTGATAATATCATTAACTGATTTCGTTAAATACTCCATTCCTCTGTCTACCGATATAGCGCCTGTTTTTATTTTTGTCATTTCATCAGACACAAGAGTGGAAAACCGGGACGATTCAATATAAAGGCTGACAGGAGAAGGTAGTGTATACGGCACATCATCAAGGAAAATTTTATTTACACCTTTGGGATGATTCGGATTTGCCAGAAATAATCCGGAATACGCCAGGCTTTTTAGAATGGGAATATTATAACCTGCTTTGGCAAGCATTTTTTCGCCCTCACCAATGATAAGATATTCATAGAGCTCCCATACTTTTTCCGGATTCTTAGTCCCTGAACTTATTACCCATCCATAAGGGCTGGGGGTGGTATTAACTCTTTCTCTGCCTTCTTTATGGATTGCCGGAGCAACACCCCATTTTAACGTATTTCCGGCCATCTTTTGCAGATCACTGACATAATACCTTCCGCTAAAAAACATTCCAAGTTTCTGCGACAAGAATAAATCTTGCGTACTGGTATCCTGTATTTCAGATATACTCGGTATCACTTTATGCTGCAAATCCAAAGCAATTAAAAATTGAGCCGCTTCCAGCGCCTCTGGTGAATTTAACAGACAGTTTTTACCGTCTTCTGAAAAAATTCTGCCTCCATTCTGATACACCAAAGTGTAAAAATAAGGAGGCAGCGCGCCAAAACATTTATTATGCCCGTTTCTTTTGGTAAGTTTTTTTCTATAACGATAAATTCCGTCCAGCTTAAACTTTTCTCAGGTATTTCCAGCCCGGCGTTTATAAATAATTCCTTATTATAAAAAAGATTTTGAGCCGGAGACCAGTCTGATCCGAATCCATAAATTCTGCCTTTGCCTATTGCTTCTCCATCAAATTTATATTTCCATAATGTTGTTTCAAAAAAATCATCAATATTAAAAACGGAACTTTTTTTNNCATCCAGGGACATAATGGTGTTTTTTACAATAAATTGCGGTACATCATCAGGCGCCATACGAAAAATATCGGGAGCATCACCGCTGGCAATCATGGTCAGCAGTTTGTTCTTGTAGTCTCTGGAAATCCAGCGGTATTCGATCTTGATTTCAGGATGTTTTTTTTCATATCGCTCCAGTGATCTTTTAATGATTTGAGTACCGGCGCTTGTTGAACTATAGCTGCTGGCAATGCAAATTTTTATT
>DNNS01000532.1 GCA_003497555.1 Spirochaetia bacterium | reverse complement strand
GATATTGTGATAACCTCCAACGGAGGTTATCCGCTTGATCAGAATATATATCAGGCGGTAAAATGCATGTCGCTTGCCTCCAAAGTCTGCCGTAAAAACGGAGTAATAATAGTTATAGCCGGCTGCGAATGCGGACACGGCGGCGAGGAATTCTATCTTACGCTCAAAAATGCCTCTTCGCTCCAAGAACTGCAAAAAAAAATTTCTGCTACCGGTATGTTTGAAACCAGAGCTGATCAGTGGGAATCCCAGATTCTGGTAAATATTCTGCTTGCATACCATGTCATACTGGTCAGCGGGAAAATCGATCCGCAAATTGTCACTGATATGCATATCGGACATGCCGGTACCTTCGAGGCAGCCATGGAAAAAGCATATGGTATAACCGGTAAAAATGCCAAAATATCAGTAATTCCTGACGGCGTTTCGGTATTCGTTTAATTTAACAAGGATCATTTATGAAAATTATTATTCCCATAAAACAGGTTCCTGAAACCGGAGACGTAAAAATGGATAGCGCTACCGGTACCATGAAACGCGACGGTGTACGCAGTATTGTTAATCCGCTTGATCTTTATGCCATAGAAACCGGGCTGAAAATCAAGGAAAGCACGGGCGCTCATATTACCGTTATCACCATGGGTCCGCCCAAAGCGGCCGAAGCCCTGAAAGAAGCGGTTGCCATGGGCTGTGATGATGCCATGCTGCTCTCTGATAAGAGTTTTGCCGGTTCCGATACCTGCGCTACTTCCTATGTACTGGCTATGGCGATAAAAAAAATTGCCGACTATAATCTGGTGATTTGCGGTGAACGCGCAACCGACGGAGACACCGGCCAGGTTGGTCCGGGGATATCCGCCTGGCTTAATCTGCCGGTATGCACATATATCAGTAAAATCATATCTGCCGGCGAAAAAATATTAACAGCAGAACGTCTGGTAGAAGACGGTTATGAAACTCTCGAAATTAAAGGTCCCTGTGTAATCACTGTAGTGAAGGAAGCGGCTTCTCCGCGGCTTCCAACCTTGAGCGGAAAAATCAGGGCAAAAAAACTTACCATACCTATACTCGGACCGTCAGATATCAATGCCCATCCTGAACATTTGGGTCTGGCTGGTTCACCTACCAAAGTAGTAAAGATTGAGACTCCCAAAATCACCAGAAACGGGGAATTAATCATTCCCAAAAGCCCTGAAGAAATGGAAGCAGCCGCTGATAAAATTATCAAATATTTTCATAAACTCGATATAATTTAAACAAAAGGAAAAATGATAATGAATGAATATAAGGGAATATGGATTATAGGTGAGCAGAAAGAGGGAATCATTCAAAGCATAACCTATGAATTATTAGCCAGAGCCCTGGAATTAAAAGGCAGCCGGGCGCACGAAATTTCCATTGTGATTTTCGGAAATATTCATGATGCGGAACTGAAAAAGATCAGGAATGTTAATGCCGATTATCTTCTGCAGATAAATGACCGGCGCGTAGATTATTTTTTACCCGAGCCGTATGCCAATATCCTGTATGATCTTGTTCAAAAACGCCGCCCGGAAATTATTATTGGCGGAGCCACTTCCTCCGGCCGGACAATTATGCCGCTGGTTGCCACCAGATGCCGCACCGGTCTTACTGCCGACTGCACAAAGCTGGAATTTGAAGAAAAAACCGGGCACCTTCTGCAGAGCCGGCCGGCTATCGGAGGCAATATCATGGCTACCATCAAATGCGCAGATAACAGGCCGCAGATGGCAACAGTACGGCCGAAATCTTTTTCTTCCAAACTTAAAACTTCGGAAAAAATTCTGGAAATAATCACTATGGTACCGGAAGAAAAACTTTTCAGTTCATCGGTCAAGAGAATAAAATTTACTCCGATTTCCGAAAACAGCAGTAATATTCAGGAAAGCGATGTTATTGCCGCAGGCGGGCGGGGGCTCAAGAAAAAAGAAAATTTCAAATTAATCAACAGACTGGCCGCTCTGCTCGGCGGCTGCGCCGGTGCAACCAGGGATGCGGTAGACAGAGGCTGGGCTGCCTATCCGCAGCAAATCGGTCTTTCCGGAAAAACCGTTTCTCCCAAATTGTATTTCTGCGCCGGTGTTTCCGGCTCGGTTCAGCATCTGGCCGGAATTAAAACCGCTGCCAATATTATTGCAGTAAACAACGACTGCGAAGCCCAGATTTTTAAAATTGCCGACCTTGGAATTGCTGCAGATTTATTCGAACTTCTTCCGCTGCTCATAGAAAAAATCGAAAAAAGCAGGAAATCCGTTAATGATAAAAATTTTAGCGGAGCTGAACATGAATAATTACGAAAAAGTCACTGAAAATATTTACAGGGAGTTAATATCAATCTGCGGAGAAAAATTTGTAATTTACCGCGATCCGGAAAAGCTTGAGCCTTTTTCGCACGATGAAGTAACCGATAAAAGCTATCATCACATGCCTGAAGCTGTAGTCAGGCCGGCAGGCGCGCAGGAAATCGCCGCTATAATGAAGCTTGCCAATAAATATAAAATTCCGGTTACTCCCAGGGGAGGCGGCAGCGGCTTGTCGTTAGGAGCTGTTCCTGTTTTCGGAGGGATTGTGATTTTTCTCGACCGCATGAACCGTATTCTGGAAATTGACAGTAAAAACATGGTAATTACGGTTGAACCCGGAGTCATTACCAATGAAATAAACGAGGCTGCTTCCGGTATTGGGCTGTTTTTTGCCGGTTACCCCATGAGTCTGCAGAGTTGTTTTATCGGCGGTAATGTCGCAGAAAATGCCGGAGGCGGCAAAGCTGTAAAATATGGAGTAACCGGCAGATATATTCTCGGGATGGAATTTGTTACTCCCGAAGGAGAAATAACCTGTCTGGGAGGAAAAATAGTTAAGAACGTTACAGGTTATGATCTGATAAATCTTATGACCGGCTCCGAAGGCACACTGGGAATTATTACCAAAATATATACTAAACTTATGCCCAAACCTACAGAGATTACTGATCTGCTGGTGCTGTTTAAAAATGCCGAAGACGCTATAAATATGGTTCCGTTGATTATTACTGAATCAAAAATTATCCCGGCAGCTATTGAATTTATTGACCGGTTGTCTGCGCATACTTCCTGCCGCTATCTTAATGAAGATATTCCCTATGAAAAAGCCGGCGCCATGCTTTTAATCGAGGTAGACGGAACCGATAAACAGAAACTCGAGGATGATTATGAAAAAATCGGGTCATTATGCATGAAAAACGGCGCCATTGAAGTTTATGTAGCGGATAATTTTACTACCCAGGAACGCATCTGGAATGTGCGTCGCAACATTGCCGAAGCCTTTATGGTTATAAGCCCGGAGCAGAGCCTTGAAGATATCACTGTACCGGTTGCGGAAATTCCCAAAATAATCCCGGAACTGGAAAGGCTTTCAGCCAAATATAATATTCAAATTCCCTGCTACGGCCATGCCGGTGACGGAAATCTTCATGTTACTCCGGTAAAAAATCCCGCACAGACACATGAAGAATGGAAGAATATTCTGCCCTCGGTACTTGAAGAGCTTTATATTGAAACCGGAAAATTAGGCGGAGTGATCAGCGGCGAGCATGGCATTGGCTATAAAAGAAAAAAATATTTAAAATACAGCCTTGATGATACAGCCATTGATCTGATGAAAAGAATAAAAAAATCTTTTGATCCCAATAATATTCTTAATCCGGGTAAAATTTTTGATCTTTAATCTATTTGCATTTGCATTAAAAAAATATTACTATAAACAGCACTATGCCCATAGATCAAAAAAACCGTATTTTTACTGATTTTTTAAATAACAGCCGATTTGAAATTTATCATCATGGCTACCGCGAGCTTGATTCCGCCTGGAGGGGAGGTGAAAACCGTCCGCCTTATAACCGTCTTTACTGCATTACCGGCGGCAGCGGAACCGTAAAAACATCCCGGGCCGTTATAAAACTTTATCCCGGAAATTCATATCTGTTTCCAATAAACCAGCCGGTTGATTTTTCCACTGAAACAACACTGCAGAAATTTTTTATGCATTTCAGTCTGCAGGTGTTTTCTTTAACGGATATTTTTGAAATCTGCGAACCTCATATCTTTTCCGTAAAAACCGGCAGGCGAATTAAAAAAATTATGAAATTTTCAGGCGCATCCTGCCGGGATATGCTGCAGTCTGAAAGTACCCTGCTTGAACTGGTATCGGAGTTTATTCCTGAATCCTGTATTTTTCCCGGGATGCAGAAAAAAAAAAGAAAATTTGAACCTGCGCTGAAATTAATTGAAAAAATGCCGATGGGTTCCCTGAAACTTGCCTTGCTGTCCCGTGAATGCGGAATGTCGGCTGTATATTTTTCTGCTGAATTTAAAAAAACTTTCGATATTAATGTCAAAGATTATATAATAAAAAAAATCATGCAAAAGGCAAAATGCCGGCTTTCCTGGGGCGCTGAGTCGGTAAAAGATACGGCTCGCAGTCTCGGGTTTAATGATGAATATTATTTTTCCAGGTTTTTCAAAAAGCATACCGGATATACGCCAAGCTTTTACCGGAATCACACTGTACAGGTTTTTTAAAACTTGAAAATTATTTTTTTTCATATTAAATTAAGAGCTGTTAAAGGTGCCCATTGTTCGGGGTAAAAGGAAAGATGGTGAAATTCCATCGCTTCCCAGACACAGCTGTAAGCGCGCACTGTCTATAAACGACAGTAAAAATTCCGGCATAAAAGTCACTGTGAATTTTCACGGGAAGACAGTCCGGTAGCCGCAAGCCAGAAAGCCTGCCTTTAATTATCCGCTTTGCGCTGGATCAAGCCCAAATTAGAAAAAAAGGCAGGTCCATGCGTATTATCCCATATATTCCTCCCTGAAAAATTTATTT
>DNNS01000038.1 GCA_003497555.1 Spirochaetia bacterium | reverse complement strand
ATAATAATATAATCTGCTGCGAAGAAAAAGAAATCTTTGTTCATCAAAATATTTATGATCAGTTTCTGCGCAGTCTGAAACAGCTTCCGGTAATAATTCTTGCCGAACACCAGACAGATAAACTGATGAAGCGCGTGTTTACCGACGGACATCCCGATAAACGTTTTATAGGTAAAAATGCCTCTGTACTGCTTGCTGAAATCGGCGTTCAGGCCGGAGATGAAATCAGACTGATAATTTCCGAAGTTGATGAAGATCATCCCCTGGTACATACGGAACAGCTGATGCCTTTTTTACCGCTGGTTAAAGTGCGCAGCACCGAAGCTGGAATTGCCCAGGCTTACCAGGCAGAGAATGGCCGTTTTCATTCCGCCTATATGCATTCCCAGAATATTTCACATCTGCATGCCATGGCCAGGAAAATGAACACTGCTATTTTTGTTAAAAATGCTCCCTCGCTTGCCGGTCTCGGATACGAAACCGGTATGTATACTTCTTTTACCATTGCCGGCTGTACCGGCGAAGGCCTTACCACAGCTCGCACTTTTACCCGCGAGCGGCTTTGTGTGCTTAAAGGTTATTTTCATATTGTTTAGCCATGATCGCAGCAAATAATATTTGTATCATTGAAACTCTAACAATTCCTGCAGGTTATTATGCGCTTGATTGTATGGCAAAAAAAGCCCAAATCGAATTTTTACATACCGTCTGGCAGGAGCCCGGCAAGTTTTTAATAATTGCCAAAGGCAGCGAGGCTGATATTGAAGAATCGTACCGGGCCGGAGTTTTGGCTGCCGGCAAATTTTTAATAGATTCAGCCCTGATTATAAATATTGACCGGCGTATTTTAACAGCGCTTGACAGCAGCAGTAAACAGACGCCTGACTGTTTGTTAATAGCAGAGTTTTCCACTGCTTCCCGCGCCCTGCAGAGCTGCGACCGTATGGGTAAAACCGTATATATTGATTTTCGGGAAATTCATTTATGTAAGTCCCTGCACGGCCGCGCTTTTGCCGTGCTTGGCGGCTGTCTGTCTGATCTCGAAGCAGCGGCCATAACCGGTGAAAAAGATTTTTCAGCGCCTGTGCAGATTTTTGCCAATCCCTCACCGGAACTGACAGCAAGTCTTGGCAGATAGCGTATGCATATCGGGCGCGTTGTTGGAAATATAGTAACTGCAAAAATGGCAGACGGTCTTGATGGTTTCAAGTTATTAATCGTCGAACCGCTCGATCACAGGCAAAAGCCTTGCGGAACACCGCTGGTTATGGTTGATAAGGTACAAGCCGGTGAAGGCGATCTTGTATATTTTACAACCGGGAGCGAAGGAGCTTTTGCCTTTGACCGCAGAATCGATCTGCTAATTGATTCCTGTGTTACCGGTATCATTTCCGCTATTGATGCAGATAACGCATGATAATCTGTAAAATTCTCGGACCTGTAACTGCTGCGGTAAAGCATGATGATTATCAGGGGCGCGCGGTATTTGCCGTACAGGAATATAACGGAGGAATTTTACACGGCCACAGTTTTCTCGCTCTTGACTGTATTGGTGCAGGCGCCGGGGATATTGTAATGGTAAATAAAGAAGGCGGTTCCAGCCGGATTGCCTGCGGCCACAGCGAGGCTTGCGTACACAGTACCATAACAGCGCTGGTTGACACCATAAGGAGCAAGGAATGAATGAAAAAACACTGCGTAAAGAAGTTGTTGAAGTTTGTCATCTGCTTTATAAAAAAGGTTTTATCGCAGCCTATGACGGAAATGTAAGCGCGCTTATCAATCATGACCGCATCTTGGCCACACCCAGCGGAGTGTGCAAGGGATTTATCACTGAAGAAGATTTGATTGTAATAAACAGCCGGGGAGAAAAAATTTCCGGGCCAGGCAAACCTACATCCGAAAATGTTCTTCATACCCTGGCATATCAGCTCAGGAACGATCTTGGCGCAGTAGTGCACGCGCATGCCCCAATGGCCATTGCTTTTTCCATTGCCGGAATCAGTCTTACCGAGGCAATACTTCCCGAGATTGTTTTTACTATCGGATCAATTCCCACTGCGCCTTATGCCACACCAACTACTGCCGAGGTGGCGGAATCCGTCCGCGCGTTGCTTCCCAAACATGATGCTATTATTTTAGCCAAGCACGGTACACTTACTGTTGGAAAGTCTCCCCTTGACGCCTATTTTAAGGTAGAAAAAATTGAACATACAGCTCACGTTATTTATTGTGCGCGCGGTCTGGGCAATGTATCACGCCTGGCAGATGAAGAAATTCAAAAACTCCAGCAGATTTCTCCCAAAATGGGTATGAAAACTCCGGTTCTGATCAATCATGACCCAAAAGTATGCGGAGAGAATGATGAAAACCTGGTTCGCCGTATTACCGCTCTGGTGATGAAAGAATTATCAGAAAATAAATAGCGGTTATTTTTTATGGCTTTGTTTAAGGCTGGAAATTACAGCTTCAAGCAGAGGTTTTTCAGCCCATGCCAGGGAATTAATTACCAGCCAGGAATAGGGGTTTTTATCATACCAGCGGCGTTTAAAATGAAATTTTTCAATATGCTTTTCTGTCAGATTTTCATCATATTCCATGATAATATTATTGATTTGGGAAAAAAACTGTACCTGGTTTTCTTTTTTTTCATGTTTGATCTTTTCCAGCGCATCTTTAAGAACCGGATAGGTATCGTACCAGCGTAATCCTTTTTTCATAAAACCTCCCTGGAAAATTTATTTGTA
>DNNS01000030.1 GCA_003497555.1 Spirochaetia bacterium | reverse complement strand
CAAGAAAAAAAATCATACCCTGATCAGACTGATTGAAATTTCTGCCTGAAGGTTTTATCCGGATATATCTTTAATGTGTGCAATTCGATGGCTATCCGGATTTTCCATTAAAAAATGATGTTGATGCGGATGTGCACCCTTGTCAATTATAAAG
Organism: Spirochaetia bacterium; assembly: GCA_003497555.1. Classification (GTDB taxonomy): domain Bacteria; phylum Spirochaetota; class UBA12135; order UBA12135; family UBA12135; genus UBA12135. The sequence goes on along the minus strand of DNNS01000030.1, from coordinate 4,596 downwards.
GATAATTCGAAGCCTGCAAGCGGTACTCCATAACTGTCGAGTACAAGCGTTACGGTATTTTTTCCGGCCCTGGCCTGTACACGACCAAGATGTTCAAGCGGTCTATTGCTGCCGACCTGCGAGGTAAGGGTTACATCTTCGTCATTCCAGAAAAAAAATACCTTTCCGCAGTAACGCGCTGCAAGATAAAGAGTCTGCGTCTGTTTTAAAATAACCGTTCGGCTTGCTATTATACGCGCACCGCCGGCAAAACGACGCCAGGCAGCAGGAAAATAAACGCTGTCACCGATAGAATCTGTAATCATGCCGGCAGTTCCGCGGTTTTTTTTAATAGAATCATAAGGAGGGCAGGCAGGCGGATCTGTTTTTAGAATATGAGAAAACGGCGGCAAGGTGCTGCCGCTGCCATGCTCAAACGGCACAGTTGAAAGTGTTTCGTATACAGCAGGAGTATGCCCGTTATAGAGCGGTCCGATAATCTGCCATTTCCAGCTGGGCACTTCGATCGATTCGGCAACCGGCGGATAAACCGGAACAGATTGCGCTATCATGTTTTTCCGGCAGTCAAGGCTCCACCGGGTAAGTTCTGTTATGGTTACCGGCAGTTCCAGATTATGTAAATATGGAGTTACCCGGATTTTTTCTTCGGTCAGGGCAAGAATGCGTTTGTCCATTGCTTGTCTTCCATATCGGGCGCCAAGGAGCGCGCCTATAGTTGCTCCGGTGCAATCAGTATCATAACCCATGTTGAGTGCGCTTATCAGGGTTTTTTCAAAGTCACCGGCTCCCAGCCAGGCAGCAGCTAAAATTATTGAAACGTTGATTCTGGCGTCCATACCGTCAACCGAGGGAAAAGCAGTCTGCAGTCTCTCCCAGAGCAGGGGCAGTTCACTGTTTTTTTGAACAAGCTCTGTGACTTGCTGACAAAAACCAGGCATTTCTCCGCCGGCAATTACTGCAGCATCATTAATAAATGAAGTCAGCGGTTTATTCCCGGTATCGGCTAATACGAGTGAAAGCCAGGCCGCAAGAAACGCTTCGGCATCCACTGCAAAGCCGAAATGATCAATGGCTCCGTCGAGCCTCGCCAGGGCAGCGGCTTTTTCAGGTTCGCCGGCCGCAACTACACCCCAAATCTCGCTGCGTATGGGGCAGCCCATGCTTTCACGGAAAAAACTGTTGTCGATAAGCCCGCTGAGGGGAGGGAAAATTCCCCGGGCCAGATTACGCCTGGCAATCTTGTACTCGCTCCAGGGAAAAGTAATATTTTCAAGCCAAGCCTCAGCCAGAGTGCGTACATCGAGCCTGCATCCGGTCTTGCGCAGTACATGAAGCCAGACAAGCTGAATATCAAGATCATCATTAGCCGAATGGACAGCCGGTAAATCTTCAAGCTGCTGAAAGGAAAACATTTTTTTATTCCCTTCATTGGGAGCTCCGGCATTGCCGCCGATACACTTCCCGCTCCAGCAGCCATAAACCCTGTCAAATAATATATCTTCGTTAAGCTCGTAATTTTTCATTTTTCACTCTGTACGGGTTTGCAGGTATGCCGAAATATTTTTCAGCATTATTATAGCATATATCTTTAATCATTCTGCCTATCAGAGTATAGTCCGCCGGCAATTCGCCGTCAGCCATGCTTTTCCCGGTCAGATTACATAAAATGCGCCGGAAATATTCATGGCGCGGGTAGGATAAAAAACTGCGCGAATCCGTAAGCATACCGATAAAACGCGGCAGCAGGCCGAGTGAAGAGAGCGCTGTCAGCTGCCTGATCATTCCGTCTTTCTGATCTAAAAACCACCAGCCGGATCCGAACTGTATTTTTCCGGGCACGGTTTCATCCTGAAAATTACCAAGCATGGCAGCGAGTATTTCATTGTCTGCCGGATTAATATTATAAAGAATGGTTTTTGGCAGTTTTCCCGCACTGTCGAGACTGTCGAGAAAACGGGCCAGCGGTTTTGCCAGATTAAAATGCCCGATGGAATCAAACCCGGTATCAGGCCCGAGCATCTTGAACATACGCGTATTATTATTGCGAATTACGCCGAAATGAAGCTGCATGGCCCAGCCTTTTTCATAATCCATCAGGGCGAATTCGCGCATAAGGGCAGATTTGAATTTACGGATTTCGGCGCTATCAGGAATTTTACCGCTTCTCGCCCTGCTGAAAATGCCGGAAATTTCGTTTTCCGAATAATCTTCCGCATAAGGTTCTTCCAGCCCGTGATCGGAAATACGGCAGCCCTGTTCATGAAAAAAATCATGCCGTTTTTTTACAGCTTCAAGAAAATCACGATATGAGCTTATGGAAACTCCCGATGCCTTTTCCAGTTTTGCCAGCCATTCATTAAAGGCCGCCGGTTCCCCGCAGTTCATACCGCGATCCGGGCGAAAGGTGGGAAGTGTTTTTACGGCGAAATCCGATGCGCGTAATTTTATATGATCTGCCAGAGAATCTGCCGGATCATCAGTAGTGCAGACAACCCGCACATTCATACGGGTTAAAAGTTCCTGGACGCGGAAATTATCCCCGGCCAGAAGGCTTGAGCATTTATCATAGATTCTTTTTGCGCTTTGCGGATCAAGAATTTCCTTAATGCCAAAATAGCGCAGCAGCTCAAGATGCGTCCAGTGATAGAGCGGATTCATTAGCGTATAGGGAACGGTTTCCGCCCAGGCGTAAAATTTTTCATAATCAGATGCGTTTCCGGTGCAGTACTTTTCAGCGATTCCGTTTGAACGCATACCGCGCCATTTATAATGATCCCCGTAGAGCCAAATCTGCGTCAGGTTGGAAAAGCAGGCGTTACCGGCAATCTGCTGCGGAGAAAGATGGCAGTGATAATCATATATAGGCATATTTGCAGCATATTCATGATATAACTTTTTTGCCGGTTTATTCTGCAGTAAAAAATCTTCAGTAATGAATGTTTTCATAAATAACGTCTCTTGATATGTTTTTTCAGCTTATGTGCGTTTAAAAATATTTATTTTTTTTCTGCAATGCCGAGGAGCTTCATATGCCTGGTTATATGCATCTCTACCAGATCATAATGCCTGTCTTCGTACTCATCAAGTGTATTAAAAAAATCACTGCGTACTTCCGGATCTTTAAGCAGGCCTCCGTAGGTAATATGCAGAAGCTGGCGCGATTCATTTTGTTCCAGAAAACCCGGAAGTTCCGCATCAGACATCTTGTCAATATCCATGATTTTTGAAAGGTCAGCGGTAATATGATATAGTTTTTTTGCTTCCTCAAAACAGGCAAAGGATTTTTTATGCATTTTTCTGTATAACGCGGGATTAACACCGGCAATGGTACGCATGGCCTCGAGCCAGCTGGTGCCGGCGGTTTTGGCATGCAGGCGGCAGCCGGTATATTTTCCGATTAGCGGATATACCGAAAATTTATCGCTTCCGGAATGAATGGAAATTTTATAATTCCCGTACTTCGCAGCGATAGCGCAATGCACGCGGAACTGTTTTTCAAATTCAGCTTTATCTCCTATGTAATCAATACCCTTCTGAAACTCTCCGATAAAACGCGGAGCCAGGGAATTTACAGTTACCCTGCGTCTTTTTAATTCGGAAATAATAAACAGATGATGCGAGGGCAGCGTTGGGGCTGTGGTTTCATCAATACTTATTTCCAGATCATAATGATCCTGGCGACGCGAACGCAGATGCCTGTCGACTTCGGCAGCAAAATCAAGCGCCTTATGATACATTACTGCGCATTTTTTCAGTTCATTACGCCCCATTTCAATTTTTTCTTTCCCTAAAGTAAATGTTTTGTCTGCATAATTGTCAAACAGATATTTTTTTTCAGCGTCAGGCATTTTTTCAAATTCATCATCAAGGCGTTTTTCCTGCCAGTTAGCAGCCTGCGCATTCATCACTTCAGACAGGTCAAGGGTAATCATGGGCATACCGGCCGAAAGCGCCGTATCAATATCATCAAGCGTTTTCAGGTGATCTCCGTCTGCTCCGTAGCCGCTTTCATAACCTTCCTGAAAAACCAGAAATACGGCAGCCGCCGTAACATCGTGATAAGTGCGGCCGGTAAGGGTGAGTTCGCGAATACTCTGCTGGGCCAGTACCGGATACACCTGGTATTTTTTAGCCGCCCGGATATGCCCGGCCCCGGCTAATCCCAAACGGTCTCCGCAGCCGAAAGTAGTGCATTTGTCACGCAGAGATATTGCCTCGGTAAACGGGAAAAGTTTTTTTAATATCAGAGAATTATTAAAATCAAGAGTTACCCTGAAAATAAAAATACCGCCGGTATTTTCAAAACTGCCGGCAAGTCCGGTTTTAAATGCAGTTTTGGAAACAGCAAATAAATTTTTTTTATTGCCGATTCTCCCGATAAAATATAAAACGGAAGCTTGTAAGTAAAGCGAGTTGCGGTAAATTGACGAACTTTCCCGAGTAAACCTGCCTGTGTTTTTAAGTTTATCAAGGCTTTTCTGGTCTTTTTCCAGAAGTTTTTCCTGTTTGATGATTTCTGCTAAATTATTCATTTTGACTCCCAGGTAAATTTATTTGTAAAGGACTACGCCAGTATATAATACTGTTTTCTGTTCG
>DNNS01000219.1 GCA_003497555.1 Spirochaetia bacterium | reverse complement strand
CAGAAAGACGAAATGAAACAATTGTGGGCAGGAAAAATAATCGGAATTTTACTTTTACTTAAATCGCCTTCAGAAACGCTGCGTTATCCTCGCCGTTCGCAAGACTTTCAGAAAGCAATACGATCATATGACCGGCTAGTAAAAAATGCCCTTATTGAAAATCCTCCGGTATGCTCATCCGGGAAAAGGGGGCGTACGGCGCAATCATCCACAAGAAATCTTCTGATACGATTAAGCGAACATCGGAATGATATTCTGCGTTTTGCTTTTGATCGGAAAATACCGTTTGACAATAATCAGGCAGAACGAGATATACTCATGTTTAAGGTGAAAGCGAAAATTTCCGGTTGTTTTCGCAGTAAAAAAGGTATTGATGTATTTTGCCGTTTACGCAGTTATGCATCGACTATTCGTAAAAGAGGCACTGGCATGTATGAAGGGTTTTTGACTCTGGCTACTGGCTCGCCGTTGACTATTTTCGGCTGAACAGTTACGAAAAATAGCGAAAAATCGATAAAAAACAGCATTTCTATTTACAAGAGCGTGTTTTTTCGAACAGTACGTCGAATTTTTATTCAAAAATGCTTCAAATTGCTTATAAAAAGGCATTTTATTGCAAAAAAAATGTCTAAAGTCGAGATTATACATCCATTTTGTGTATTATTTTTCCATTTTGTGCATGGATTTTTTTTTCAATATGTAATACAATTTATTATATAGATTTTAAAATTTATTTTTTCAGGATAGGAAAGGAAAATGCCATGCATTGTTCGCCGTTCGTTTAAAAATGGAATTTTCTACGATGATTACCGGCGTGTATGTGAGTGTCGAAATATGCAAAAATGGCCCAGCTTTACCACAAAGGAAAGTCGCACACAATCAACCTCTTGCGGTTGATAAATTTGGGAAAAACGCGTAATATAAACTTGCGTTATTATTTATCAAGAGGTACCCTTGATTCTTGAAAATCAATTTATCAAAGTAAGTTTCGACAAAACCGGCAGTTTTTCTTTATCGGATAAAATCAGCGGTGAGAATTGGGAAAGTGATCCTTGGAATGAGGGTGCCGGCATTGTATCACTTTACAAACCCGGCGAGAAAAATACTTCTGAAAATCAAGCTGTAAGCGCAGATCAGGGTGATTGGGGTGTTGGTGAAAATTTAAGCGAAGCTCCAAAAAAAATCAAGTATTTTTTGTCAAATGCCGAAAAAATTCATTTTAGCAAATCAAAAGACAATATTAAAATACAATTTTTATTTAAAGACAACTTGATTATAGAAATATCTTTTGCTCTCAAGCAAAACTCTCTTGCGCTCGACATAGAAAAATGTTCTCTGCCAAAAAACACATTACTCGATGAGATTCAATATCCTTTGCGCTTTGGATACAACGAAGCTGATGTCAAAGGATTGGCTGTTTTGCCGAACCAAAGCGGGATCATTTTACCTACGCATAAATATTCACGCATCGGAGGTGAATGGTGGAGGATGGACGACGCTTCTTTTGTTAAAAACAGGTGGGGCGGGAGGCTTGTTATGTTCGATCAACTTTCGATGAACTGGGTCGGTATGCAGCGAGAAACTGCCGGTCTGCAGTTTATTTTGGAGACTCCGTTTGACAGCGCTGTTGATTTTCAATACAACACAAACGAAGAAAGATTTGATAATATCGACGGTAAGATGGTTATGAAAAAAAGGATAACCGCTTTTACTCCGGTTTGGTTTTCATCACTGCTTGATTTTAGATACGCGAGAAAAATGACCATTAAAACAATCGGGAAAACCGGTATAAACGAAATGTGTTCTGAATTCAGGAAATGGTCTGAAGAAAAGAATTTGGTTTTAACGCTTAAGGATAAAATAAAACAAAATGAGAAAAGAAATCTTCTCGTCGGCGCAACGCATATTGACCTCTACGGCGGTTATCCTCATTATACCGAGCCTCCCTGCAAGGAACTTATGTTTGATTTCAAGGATGTTGAAAATCTGATACTGCGTCTAAAAAATGAGCTATCCATAAATAAGCTTAGTTTAACAGTTTGGGGTACTTTTGAAAAAACTCCGCCTGACTGCTGGCCTGTAACAAAACTTCGCGGAGGAGCAGAAGGCTGGAAGAAAGCCTGTGAAACCGCTGATAAAAATAATTGCCTGATCAGCGCCTATCATGCATACAGCGTTAATCTTGAAAATGGAAACACATTTTTTCCGGAACGTTCGCAGATGATAAAACCATGGTCAAAAAGCATTTTTGAAAGACCAAGGTGGAATCGTCTCTGTAGTTCGTATTACAAAGATTATGTCGAAAAAAATCTTCCGTTAGAAGTACAAAACTGCGGACCAAACAGTGATTTTACCGACATCCTTGCGGTAAATGGTGGACACGAGTGCTACAGTAAAGCGCATAAACACGCCTCGGCTATTTCCAGAACCGAAAATTACAACCAAAAAGCGGAAATATATAAATACATCCACGACACAATGAACCTGCCAAATAGCAGTGAACACGGCAGCGTTATGTTGATAAGATACGTTGACTGTTTCAATGGTGTTATGAGAAATATTTACAACGACATCAACATTATGACGCCTCTTCTTCAAATGTGTTTTCATGACTGCGTCGTCACAAGAGCTCACCCCGGCCTGACATACCGCAACAAAGGGCTCAATCAATATTTCGAACAAGTTTTACTCGATATGTCTTTCGGCAACGCTCCTCTTCATTCCATGCAGATGTGGGAATACGAAGGCAGAAAAAAAGATCTTGTAAATATCCACAAGGTTTTGGGCAGACTGCATGAAAAGACAGGACTTCTTAAACTATCAAGCTACGAATTCCTTGACAATAAATTTCTTGTCAGAAAAACAACATTTGAAGACGGTACAAAAGTATTTGTTAATTTGTCGCTTGATGAATATATTGGCGAAGTTAAACTTGATCAGTACGGTTACAAAATATTATTTTCTGACGGCGAAGACCTTAGCGGAAAGATTATTACTGATCTTGTTGTTGACAAAAAAAATAAAAAAATGAAATTGCAAAAAAAAATTTAGGAGATATTTAATGAAAAAATTCAAAGCGATAGTATTTTTAATTTTATTTGCCGCGTTTGTTTATCCCGAAGAGGGATTTTTAAGCATTGTCGAAGATGAAAATTGGAGAACTGTGACTAATATTGATACAACGATTATATCCGGCAGCGTTCTCGACATGTCGGATTTCAACGATAATCATAAAGTGGGTGACTATGGAAGAGTCATTATTACAACCAACGGCGGTATGGCTTTTGAAAAAAGACCGGAAAAACGAATATTATTTTGGGGTTCGGCTAACAGCCTGTTAAAATTTCAGGCTTCGGAATTTAAAACAAAAGCTAAAATCAAAAATTTTGTTGAACTGACCAAGCGCCAGGGGTATAATATTATTCGTACAACTATGCTTGACGCATACCTGATGCAAAATAGCAAGACAGACCTTGTGTTTAATGAAACTAATTTTGACAACTTGTGTTATTTTGTTTCTTGTATGAAAGATAACGGGATATATCTTTTTCTCGATGCAATGACATCCTGGTCCGGTTATAAAGGCGAAGGCGGTTCCTCAAAAGCAATAACAAAAAAATATAAACTCAAAGGTGATTTGTTTTATAGCGAGGAAGCAAGATCTAATTGGTACAATGGAGTAAAAATGCTTTTGACCAGAGAAAATCCTTATACTAAAACAAAACTTATCGATGATCCTGTGCTTGCCGTTCTTCTATATTTTAATGAACAAGGGTGCTATCTTATTCAGGAAGGCACTCCTGAAAAATACGCTGATTTTTGGAAAGACTTTTTAAAAGAAAAATACGTTTCAATCGATAAGCTAAATGCTTCCTGGAATACAAATATTTCATCATTCGATGATATAGTAAATTTTAAATTCAAAGAAACGCTTGACAGAAATATTAAAGCGAACGATATGAATCTATTTCTATTTGGAATGGATCAAAAAATGCTCGATTGGTTTGATAAATCAATAAAAAAAATCGGGTATAAAGGTATAACAACTCACTGGGACAATTACAAACAGATTAAGTATTCTGTTGCACGTAATTCAGTACCGCTTATAAGTATGCACGGATACCACACGCATCCTGGAGGCGATATTAACAGCAAGCAAACAGTCAGACAAACAAGTTCGTTGGAAGATGAGATGGAATATTTCACCGGTATAGCAGCGACAAGGATTGTTGGTCGTCCGTTTTGGGTGCCCGAATACAACCATGTTTTTTACAATAAATATAAATACGAAGAAGGACTGGCTTTCTCCTCGTATTCGGCACTTCAGGATTTTGATGCTCTGTTTTCACACGCTTCCCCTGTTTATTCAAGTATTGATAAGCCGCTCAATAATTTTCATTTAGGCAACAATCCAATCGGCAGAGCCAATCAAGTTGTAACCGGTTTCGTATTTATGAGACGCGACGTCGCTCCGGCAAAAACCGTTATAAAAATAAATTTCAACGATGACTTAATATTTAACAATAACAATCTCATTCGCGCAGTAAATACAGAGCAAGCAACCCTCTCACTTTTAACAAAGTTTTCATTTAATTATGCCGGTAAAATATTTTCACCTTATCAAAAAGAAATAAAAGCCGACTACGAAATAAATCCTATTGAAACTTCGGTGGTTTATTGGTGGCTGATGACCGATGAAATTGGAAAAGATACAAATATCAACTACATGTCGAATTTGCTGCCTGATTTAAAAAAGAACAATATAATAACAACCGATAATTTGTCTGACCCCAAGAATGGTATTTTTCAAAGTTCTACCAAAGAAATTATTTTAAATAAAAATGAAAAAAATATCAATGTTATTACAAAGAAACTTGAAGGCACGGCTTATACCGGCAGCACAATCGTGAACTTAAACNNGATAGTTTACACTACTGACGCAGTAAACAGCGGAATGAAGTTTTCCGAAGACAGGGTTAATCTTATAGAAAAAGGCGAACTGCCTGTGCTGATGCAATGTGGAAAATTGTCGTTAAATATAAAAAATGCGAATGCCGGTAAAATGAAACTATGGGCAGTAGCTCTTAACGGCAAAAGGACCGAGGAGATAAAATTTATCGCATCAAAAGACTCAGCTGAAATATCGATTGACACTTACAAGATAAAAAACGGTCCGACTCCATTTTTTGAAATGGCGGTAGAATAAAAGTATCTGATCAGTTTTTACAATGTGCTCATTACGGGCGGGTCACGGAGCTTTTCAGGGTTGTTCAAGATAAGCTTCACTGAAATGACAAAACACGTTAAAAAGCATGCCGTTTCGATGGAGCCTGCAGCGAACTCTGTCGAGATGTGGAGTGACCGATTATCGCAGGATCTTTATTTCAATAAACGCTGCGGTATGCGGGCAAAAGCGGGAGTGGCAGAATTACCGGAGGATATGTCAATCATGCCGGATCCGCCGACCGAGGAGCATAAGAAGTACCGCAAGAACTGGGCAATGCTTATTGTCTGGGAAGTCGATCCTCTCAAATGCCCATTGTGCGGAGCCGAGATGAAGATAATCGCGGTGATCGACAAGCCTGATGTTATACAAAAGATACTGTCTCATATGGAACTATGGGAGGAAGATGACAGAGACGCCGGAAGAAATACAGCATGTAGAGTATGAGGAAATGCGAAGAGAGCCACTTGACGATGGCTGGGCTGTGAGTGAGGAAGACGCGAAATATGCCTGATGGGTGAAACGGAAGAGATGTGCGGTTTTGGAATGAAGAATTCGGTTTTTTGACCGGAAGTTACAGAGAAGACAAGCTTTTGGACAATATGCGACTTGAAAAATACGTGATATGATAAAAATTTTAATCGAAGATTGTATTTTGCGAAAAAATGAGATGTATTTTTTACGGATAGGAAAAGGAAAATCTTATACATAATTTTTTGATGCGGAAACGATATTTCTGTTTCCGCTCGTACTCACCGACACGAAGGGTTCGTGGCTTCCCGCAAGCCATGTCGTGAAAACGTATCCCGTATACGTAGGACTTCCGGATGCATGTCTCATGGGGCAGGAATACTGCAACACGGTTTTACGATGGACGATACTTGTGCCGAAGACTGAATGGATTGCCGGAACGATAACTCATTCGTTTTATGGGGGACTACCGTGGCGATTTCACGGTGCACACTCATGGGAAAGGACGATTATACTGTGCACACAACGTGGGTAATCCGGGAAGGATCCAGTCGAGGATCGTCTGTTTGCAAATATTCTTCGCTGGGTGACAGGGAAATAATCGAAATAAAAAAAAGGAAAACAGTATGAAAAACAATCAAAACATTCTATTTCTTTTTGTCGACCAATGGCCGGCGTGGGCATTCTCCCGGCGCGGAGAAACATTTCCCACTCTGGCAACCGACGCTCTCGCTGCTGAAGGCACGGAATTTCTGAATGCGTTCACCTCATGCCCGCTCTGCACTCCGGCACGTGCCTCGCTTCTCACTGCACGATGGGCATGTCAGAACGGCGTGTACGACAACTATTCCACCGGCTATTCTCAACAGAAGCCGCTTTCGTTTGACAAGCCAACATGGATGGACGAAGCGGTCAGGCGAGGATATCATGTCGGTTACTACGGCAAATGGCATGTCGGCACCGACGGCCCGATTCTTCGCGGGGCACACCGCTGCGATAAGAAGTATGACTCGAAAAACCCGTACGATCCGGCGATAAGCGATTTCAGTTATGAGAAAACAAAAAAGTTTTATACCACCGGCATGGATGAACGCTTTTCGGAAGGCCGCGCGGGATTCTGGGGCACGCTGAAAGATCCCGATGAAAATAAAATCGCGCCGTTTCGGGAAGCGAACAAAGGCGTCGCGTTCATCGACGAATATGCGAAGGGCTGCATCGACAAACCGTTTTTCCTCACCGTGTCGATGGGCCCGCCGCATTTTCCGCACTATCTGCCGCCGAAATACGCCGCGCTCGCAAAATCGCTATCGGTGAAACTGCCCGCGAGCATCCGCGACCGGTTCGATAATAAACCGCCGTTTCAGGCAAAACCCTGGTGGCCGGTGATGGACACATCGGTGCTCAATGACGAGGAATGGAAGACAGTGATTCAATTTTCACAGGCACATATTTCCATGACCGATGACGCCGTCGGGCGCGTTATCAATGCGCTGAAAAAAAATAATCTTTACGACAATACGGCGATTGTTTTTATCGCCGATCATGGCGACATGCAGGGCTCGCATAACCGGTTTGATAAGGGGCCGTATTTCTACGAGGAGGTATGGCGGATTCCGCTCATCGTCCGCATCCCCGGCGTACAACCCGCGAAACATAAAACATTTGTATCAATTCTCGATACCGGTGAAACTCTGTTCCGGCTTATCGGCGCGGATACCGCTTCGAAACCGCGCGCCGGGAGAAACCTGCTGTCGCTCGTCGGCCTTTCCGGATCGCCGGACGGATGGGAGAATATTGCATACGGCGCATACGATTTATACAACGGCATGAGTTTCGCCGTGCGGGCGATACGCGACGAACGGTATAAATATATCTGGAATCCTCAGACGGTCGACGAACTCTACGATCTGAAAGACGATCCTGCGGAACTGACGAACCGAATCGGCGATCCGGCGTTTGCGGCGGTAAACAAAGTGCTCCGCGAAAAACTGCTGCGCTGGATGGAATCCGTGGGAGACGACCTGCCTTCGAGAACGCAAAAACTGCCGGAGGCGGGAACGATACTCGCGACGGGACGGATGGGGCCATGAAAAATCACATGCGTGTCATCGCGTCATTTTCAAAAGGACTTGGCGTACCCGGACTGTGCGAGAATGGCTCAGATAAATCGCTGAAGATATTGTCGAAAGCGGAGTGTATCCAAGACAGATTGAACATAATTCGGTAATCTCCGGCGGCGGAATTGATACTGTACAGGTAAGCGGCAAAAACACAATTATTATTTTTATTCCCGCAGTTATACAGGCGCAAACTGATAAAACAGGTTGGGAAAATGATGGGCTTAAAGGAAAGGTAAAAGTCTGGGGAATAGCCACGTTTGAGAATACAGCGAAATTTGGAAAAGCAAAACTTGAATTATCCGGCCGAGAAATAATTTCCTATGATCCGCAGGGATACAGGCAGGAAGCGGTGAAACCTTTTGCCGACGGTTTGACAAATTATTCTACTTCATATAAATACTACGGATGGGGATGCGTAGCGGAAGAGTTTTCGCAAGGCGTTATGCTTCAGTGTATGTACAAATATGACAGTCAATGTTTAGTGCAGGAAAAATCCGAATTTGCTGCTGACCGCATAATTACAAAAAAAACCATTTATTTCTATGGCGGTTGGAAAAACCTGGTGGAAATACAGGAGTTTTCCGGACAGAATATACTTCAATATGTTTATAAATTCGATCTGACAGGAAAAATAATAAAAGAGATAGAATTCAATGCGAACCGAGAAATTATAAAATTGCTCGATCGCAATTACAGTGACCGTTATCTTTTTTCTTTTTCATGCGCAAAACTTTAGGCGTCGAAGTCATGCCCGCTGCAACGCAGATCGTACAAACGTACGGAAATTTATTAAATACAAATCCGCATATTCACTGTATCGCCGCAGACGG
>DNNS01000369.1 GCA_003497555.1 Spirochaetia bacterium | reverse complement strand
AAAGGATGATTATTAATCCAGACAAGGACTGAAGGTTTTCCGTAATGCTGATGATAGAGCCGGCTGGAAGACGCATCAATATATACTGAAATTTCAGATTTTCGGATAATTATAAAATTACTCTTGGAAAAAATCATGGTTTTTCTTGCGCCAGGCTTAGCAAGCGAAAACAGGGAAGAAACAATCTCCAAATCTTTTTTTACATCCATTGCGTAGGAATCATTGATTTGCTGGGTCCGCATGTCCGGCGCGGCATTATGATACAGCCAGATGTATTGACGGCGAATACACTCAGTCAGCCCGGGAATTGAACTATGCCCATTGTATTTCAAAAGCGCCCAGACATCAATATATAATCGCGCAATAAAATGACCATAGCTGGGGCTGGTCTCAATACTGCATCCATCTGATAAAATTTCTGTACGCATCTGCTGTTCTATAATCTGGCGGCCGGTTTTAATAAAATCGCCAGATTTTTTGAATTCCGGGAATAATACACCGGTAAAAATCAAGGCAGTACCTTGCTGCAGAAAATGATTGCCCCGGCCGCTGTTCTCTGCCAGATGTTTTTGAGATTCTTCAAAAATTTTTTCTGCATGCGCGAGTATGGTTTTGTATAATTTCTGCCAATCTTCTGCACAAAGGCTTTGGGAACCGGCAAGCAGAAACACACTGTGGATCATTACCAAGAGACGCCAGCAGATCTGCATATCAAACCATACCAGCTGACAACGGCGTTCAGCCGCAGATGCCTTCACCGGACAGGGATTTTCTTTCATCCATTTTTTCCAGTAAAAAAGCCAAGTTTTCGCCCATTTTTCATCATTGGTCTTTAAAAATTCAGCTGCCCAGGGAAGGAGAAAATACAGGCGGGATATCCAGGCTTGTTTTTCCCGTTCATACAGACAGTGTTTTTGCGCCTGGCGCGAACTGATTGTCCAGTTAATTTTTTGCTTCACTGTCCAGGGTGTAAACAATGTATGTTGTTTCCATGCCTCCAGAAGATGCCGGGCTTTAGCTCCGCCGAAAAATTCATTCATGAAAAAAAAAGCTCCGCCGTCTATAATATACACGTCAAAAGCGTCTTCCCTGGTAAAAAGTGAACGGGCGTATGGATAATATACTTCTGATGATTTTTTTTTCGTTTGCAGCGAGTGCAGAGCCGGTTTAGTGAAAATAAAAAGACGCCTGTCGGCTTGTTTCATAAATGAATCCTGCGGTATTTTATAAACAGTTTTTGTATATACTCGGATTTTAAAATTTAAAAAAATAATAAGGAAAAAAAATAATCGCAGAGCAGCAAAGACACAAGCAAGCCACGCGCAAGAGGCGCAGAGCATACTGTACACCGGATTCTCTGCGTGGAAGGCGGCGGGTGAGGCGCTCTGCGNNCCCGGGCAATGATCCGATGTTTCGCCTTTGATTTTTTTTATCCACTTCTGATTGCGGTACCACTGCCGGCCCTTGTTTTTCGTTTGCTCTCTTAGCAGAAACATTCCCCCGTTTCTTAAAATGCCTCCTTTTTCCAAATGCATGGCAACAGCGCGTTGCAGACTGGTATTTCTGGGCAATTCTGATAACTGAGGCAAAGATGCGCAATCGAAAATAAAAAGCGCCCCTTCATCGCCGCGGCTGGCAACCGGAAACAAATAAGAATCTCTTTGTAAATTGAGCAGATTGACGCCTTGTGCATATATTGATTCGAGTTCCGGATTGAAAATCCAGGATGAACACATAATACCGCAGATACTGCGCTCGGGGTAAATCTTTGAAAAAAAGCTGAGGCCGTGTCTGAATGATTCATAGCATGCCGGCAAGTCCATTTTCCCCCCGTGCGGAATATGCATGGCTAAAAAATAATTTTCGTCTGCAGTAATTTCTTTCCATATTTCATGATCGAGTTTCAATAAAACCGGGTCGGCAGAACCCGCAGGCAGTAGCGGGTTTCCGGTTGCATATTGGGCATTAATTTCGAAAACAGATTTAAATCCGAATTGTTCCGGTGTTTTGGTATTTTCCGAAAAAACCAGGCCTTGTGTATTATACTTAATATCCGGATGCGATAGCGCCAGGACCTCCCGGGTTTTTCTGCTTTGGAAAATACGAACCGGGTAGTTGAATGGTTCCGCCAGATATTCCATACGCCCGGTGCGGAACACTGTACATTGAAAATGTTTGCGGTACCAGGGCAGGCTTAAGGCAAGGACTCCGGGACGATCTTTACAGAACCGCTTATGGCGATCTACAGCAATCACAATATCATAGAGAGTATCGCGGGTTATAGAAGCCGGCACATGCAGCGCATGATGAATGCGTTCTATGCGCGGTACTATACGCAGAAGAATCAGAAGATAAAAAATACCGGATAATTCGCCCAAACTANNCGGCCAGAGGCGGAATTGCAGCGGCGCATAATCAATCTGATAAAACGTGAGCAAGTAACAATGCCAGAGCAGCCGGCTGAGCGCTTCATTTTCTGCTATCGCACGCGCGGTTCGGAGTAATAACGGATCAAGAGCTGCATCCAGCCCTGCCCGTTTGCGGTTACGGCAAATTATACCGGGATTTAAAAAAAGAGCAAGACGATCAGGCGCAGGATAGGAAGCAAGTAAGCGTTCATACCCATGACGGAGCGCGTCCAAAGATGAATTCTCATTAAGCTTACCGAGAATTGTTTCTAACTGCATACCTACATTATAATACAAAATACAGGTATTTACTATTGCAAAGCGGAAAAATAATTGTCTGTTTCGGAAATCAGGCTGTCGATTTGAAATAATTACAGGATGTTGAAATGGGCCCCAGAATCCGAAGAGTTCGCAAAAATGCTACCGGAGGCGTACTATTTTGTA
>DNNS01000587.1 GCA_003497555.1 Spirochaetia bacterium | reverse complement strand
GACTATCAGATGGAAAGCATTGCCGGGCCAATTGTTCCGAGTGATATTTTCACAGCAGATTATGCTTTTGGCGGATGGAAAACTGCTGCTGTTCCCTGGCCTGCGGCTTTAATTGAAACGAATACAGGTTCATTCCGCGGGTTTTGCTATTATTTCCGTGAATTTACTGCTCCGGATTTTAATCCCGCTGCACAATCTGTATTTATAAAATTTTACGGTGCCGGATACCGCNNGGACAGGCATCTGCATGGTATTTTTGATACGGTACATCTGTCTGTACGAAGTAATCTGTATTTTAAAAATATCCGCATTGTAGTTGATGATGATCAGAAAACTGTCAATGTGCTTTTTGATGCTTTTAATAAAACACGATCTGCCCAGGTACCGGTGGAAGCTGTTATTGAAGAAGCAGAGAGCGGCCTCACTGCCGGAAGCGCGAAAAGCACGGCGGAACTCAAGCGTGAAAACAAGTTATCAATCAAAGTTAATAATCCTCATTACTGGTCCTCCGAAGATCCTTTCCTGTACCGGCTGGTTATTAAAGCCGATAATGNNAGCAGCACTTCTATTTAAACGGCAGGCGTTTTTATATGCGGGCCTTTGAATTAAATTATTGGCATAATATCCTCAGCGAATACAGGGCAAATTTAAGAAAGACCGCCTGTGTAAACGATCAGGGCAGGCTCCGGGAAATGCTTCTGGTCATGAAATTTATGAATGTAAACACCCTCAGGCCGCATTCCATGTCGGCTTTCTATTCCGAGACATTTTATAATCTGTGCGATGAACTTGGCTTGCTTGTCTATTTTGACTGGAATGGATCCCGCTATGTTTTTTCTCCGGAATACGATGAAAAAAAATCACAGGACAACAGGCTGCAATCCATGGAAAAAACAATTCAGGATTTTCGGCAGACCATCAATTACCTGCATAATCATCCGTCACTGGCTTTTTTTAGTTATGGAAATGAACTTTATGAGCATGCCTTATCTGCCGGTAAAAGTTTTGATCCGATAATCGAAAAATATTATTCAGCACAAAAGGATATTGATCTGCAGTCACGGCCTGCCAGCGGTTCTACCGGCAGGCCGACTTATAAACATGATGCCAAAGTGGATTTTGTGGACGACCACAATTATATAGGCATATATTACGGCTCCTGGCAGGATGTAAATGTCTATCTGCAGAATACCCCTGATATAATTAAAGCTAAATTCAATTTTTCCCTGCCCTTTGTAAATATGGAAACCGGCGAAGTTTCCGACTACAGAATGCATCCGGTTAACTTTTTGAACTGGGCGCCGGAACTGCGAAAGGATATCTTTGACAAACAGATCTTCATAAAAAATGCTGCAGATAAATCCGCAGAAAGAGCATATTTCCGGTTGAATATGAATGGCGGAGGAGGAAGGCTTTATCTTACGGATCTTCCTGCTTATCGTGAGCGCAGATCATATTTACAGGTTAAACGCTATATAGAGCTTTACCGAAAATCTCATAAAACTACCGATGGCGTATCCATGAATACCATGCCCTACAGTGCGGCTTCCTATCCGAATACGCATTACAATGAAAAACTAAAAGATCAAATGGTAGAGCCCTGGCCCGAGTCAAATGAGCTGATAATTACCGAGCCGGTGTATTCCTTCCGCACGGCCTTTTATCCCTTACAGGCATTTCTCGAGATTAGTAATAACCATATTATCTGCGGGCAGAGTTCTGCGGCAAAAATTACCATTGTAAATGATTCTTTAAAAGATAGTGCAGTTGATTTAATCATCCAGATACGCAATGAAAAAGGCCAGGCCAGGGAATTTTTCAAAAAAGCATCGATTGATATTAAACAGGGCAGGGAAATTGAATTTTCTTATACTGTTTCCATACCGGAAAATTTTACAGCCCGTAAATATACGCTGGAGGTATTTTTAATATCCGGCGGACAGAAGATTGCTGAAAATTTTTATTATATTTATACCTTGCCGGGTCAGGATCGAGTTACTTCGTTTCCGGTAAAAAAACTGGCGCTCTATGATCTGGCAACGGCAAAATATGCAGGCTTGGGAATGAAAAATACCGGAGATATACTTAAATCTCTGAAAATACCGCACAAACTGATTACGGATTTTAACGCGCTCTCAGACTATGAAGTTCTCATTATTGGCGCAAATTCTATTGACAGTATTTTTCTGCAAAGCGGGGATAAAATAAACAGCTGGATCCGAAACGGCGGCAGAATAGTTATGTTTGAACAAAATACCGGAACTGCCTTGCCGTGGATTAACGATGAAAAAATTCTGATCATGGGAAAAAGCTCCTTTATGGAAATATATTATAAAAAGCATCCGGTCTTTGCGGGCATTGAAGACGAAATGGCCTGGGAAAGCCCTGCAGGTAATAACGGAGCGATTTTTGACACCTGCCTTGAGCTTAATGACGGTTTTCTGGCAGTCGCTGCAGCCTCTCATTATCAGGATACCAAAGCGATTAAATCTATTATAAATAACCGAAAGCTGGGAAAAGGAGAATATTTTATATCCATGGTAGCAACCGCGGATCGTTATGGAATTGACGGAACAATTACCGGTTATGTTGAAAATGTTCTCAAATACATTTTATCGGACACTATTTCACCCTATGCAGTTGAAAGCAGGGAAATGGATGCTGCAGCTGTAAAAATAATCAGTCTGGAAAAAAATGAGGCTGAATATATTGATCTGCGCTCTTCCGTTAATCAGGGCTTTTCTGACGAGATAGCCGGAGACCGGAAAGGAGGCTGGACGGATTTTGGAAAAGATGCAGACATGAGAAATATTCCTGCAGGTATTTCCATGCTCTCGGGAATGGTGCCTTTTAATATTATAAATCCTGCTGAAAATTCCGGCAGGGCATGCCTTGTTCTTGCCGGCCCGGGCCGCGATTATTTTCCTGCCCGTTCGCCTGAAATAAAGATTAATAATAAAATGGAAAAATTGTTTTTTCTTCATACCCTCATGTATGCCAAAGCAGCCGAAGGCGAGACCATGCTGGAATATGAAATAATCTTTGAGAGCGGCAAGAAAATAACCATACCCATGAAAAATAAAATTGATATTGCCGACTGGTGGAAAACTGCACCCGGTAAAAATATGCAGGTTGTCTTTCGCGATGGCAACAAATGTGTCATGGCCGGCGAATGGGAAAATCCTTCTCCGCTTGATACAATTGTTTCCCTTAAGGCCATATCCAAAGGAAATTGTATTCCAATAATCATCGCCATTACCGGAAAGAAAAAATTCTCGCAGACTATTGACCGCGTGGAACTGGGAGAAAACAGGAAATAGCTTGCATGAGCCGGATAACATAACAAATACCTGTACCCGAAAGCAAACCGCTGCTTTTTTAAAATGCCAATTTTACCGTATAGAGATTAGATAGATGGCAAATAGGTAAAATTCCATTTTTTTGATTCACCCGGCGCAATATCTATATGAATGCAGGGCTCGGGACAAACTGCTGTATAATCATAATACAGCTGCAGGTAATATAAGGGGAAATCCCATTGGCATTTAAGAACAAGAGGGGTTGAGATATTTTTAATTTTAACCCAGTTATCATCAGCATTATTAAAGCCTTTTAGAAGAAATGAACAATTTTCAGTGATAACAAGTTTTTTGCCGTTTATCGGTATTTTCAAATTGTCTTTACTTATAATACCGGGTACAAAAGGAAATTCAATTTCATATTCCGCCGAACGTGTGCTGTTGCCGAGATTGATAAAATTATGGGCATAATATGAAGTACGCAGCCTTTTTGTCCCGGTATTGAGAAGTTCATTTTCAATTTTAAGTACGGTTTTGCCATCAGGCAGGGAAATAGTTTTTTTATATTTATATGCCCAGCCGTTGATGTTTGGACTATTCTGTTCAAAAGAAATACAATCATTATATTTTTGGGTTCTGCAATCGAAAGTTTTTACAATCCAGTAATCAGAGCCGGAATGGCAGTTTTTTTCAAAGGGTTTCTCAAATACTCCAACAGCAATTTTGATAAAATGATCTCCCTCCGCAGCATCATCGTACCCAAGCGGTTCAATAAATTCTCCAACCGGGCCGGCTACGGCATCTCTTTCGTTCGGATTATGAGGCAGGGGACCGAATTCTTTAAAGAATTGATTCCCGTCGATTGTCATGCTGGTTATTGAGCCGAAATGTTCAAAACGCGTACCCCGGTAATATCCTGTTTGCGGATCAGGAAGCGGAATTACTGCGGTAATCCGGTCATTGGATATTTTTGCAGCCGGGTAATTATCTTTATTACCGGATGCGCTCATATGATCGGGTAGGGTATTCATAAAATGATTACCGGAAAGCGGCGTTATTTCCAATTTAAATGAAAAATCTTTTTCAGGTTTAAGAACCAGCAGTGTGCGGGAAAGACCATACCCTCCCAGGTACGGCAGCAGATTACTCTCCGGTTTTCCGGGTGTCTGGTACCTGATAATATCACTGCCTCTGACATTTAAGCGCGCCGGGCAATCTGCAGTAAGCCTGAATGCATACCTGGAATAGGTACCTGTTCTGAAAAAATGAACAGCTATCAGCACAATATCTGATTTTTTTTTAAGGTGAATCCATCCGTCTTCAGATACGGCAGCTGAATTTATTTCTGACCAGTTAAGTTTTACCTTGCCGTTTAAAGTCTCTTCCGGGTACCCGGTTTCATTTTGCTTTTCAAAATCAAAATTTGTATGTAGAAAGTCATGATCTCCAGAGATCCAGGCTGCTTTCATCATTTTGCCGGGTACAATGGTATAATCAAGAATTTCTTTCTGCCAGTAAAGAAGTCCGATTTTTTCCGTGTCCGATTCGATTCTGAGATTATTAAAGGTGGCATATAATTTTGNNCCGCAACCGCCGGTTCAGGAGTTTCCGGTTTTTTTATGTTTTTATCATTCCACAGCAGCTGATCGTTAATAAATATTTTTATATTCCCAAACATGCCGCCGCGCAGGTATCCGAATTTAAGATTATACGAAGAAGCGACCAGTATATGCAGAAGAATTTCCGTTTTGCCGCCATTAAAGATTAAAATGTTTTCATTTTCGCTGCGGGGCAGAATTGAACGTACATCACTGACAATGTAATCGCCGTATTTAACTCTACTTGTAAACTCCAGGGCAGTAGTTGCGCCTTCCGGAATGATTGCGCCGGAGCACATTGACAAAATAAAAACACCAAGGATGGAATTCACAAGAGCCTTTTTNNAGCTCATCTCCGCCGCTGCAGGCCATCCATATTTCATTTTACATCAGCAGTATTGCTTTGGGGTGTATCTTCAGTAAGTTCCACATCATCAAACCAGACGGATCCGACTCCTTTGTGTAAATACAGCCTGAGAATAATTAATGATTGATCGCCTGAAGGGAATGATGCTTTTACGCGTTTCCAGTCAAAAGTGCCTTTTTGCGTGTCAGTTGCGGCCATCTGGCCTGTTATTTTACCGGTAAGTTTACCGATATATAATTTGACGCCATTTGCCTTTTCTGACAGAACTATATCTTTTCCCTTTACCCATACGCTTACCGTATACATTGTGTTGGTTTTTATGGCAATTCTTTGATAAACTCCGTTATAATTGGTGGAGTTGGTATGTGAGATAGAAAAACTAAATTTACCTGAATGGAGCTGCTTATCGTCAATCTTTACTGTATTTGCCTGACCCGGCATAACCACCCAGCCGGTTATTAAATTCGTAGTTCCTTTCTCTTCGAAACCGGCATTCCTGACTAGATTTTCGCTAAAACTGATTATTGGTGATAAAATCAGCAGGCAGCAAATAACAGATGCGTTTTTTATCTTTAAAATAAAAAAATTATTCATTTTGTATCCTCCAATTACGTAACAATTATTAAAATATTGTAATAATGTTACCCGTTTATTTCTATCAAAATAAGCATGTGAGCTTTTTTTGATAGTTTATTTTTTTGGCATTGCCTGGAGGTATTAATTAACTGTCAGGGATGTTCTGTATTGCTGCGGAGTAACTCCAATCCATTTTCTGAAAGTGTTGCTGAAATGAGAATGACTGGAAAATTCCAGATCATAGGCAATATTAACAATAGTACGCTTTGTATCATGCAGGCATTCTTTGGCATAAATCATTTTTTCGCGTGTGACATAATCATGCGGCGATATTCCGGTAATTGATTTAAATTTTCGTTTCAGGGAAGACGGACTTGTATTCAGATTTTTTCCCAGATCATCCAGAAGAATACGATCTTTAATGTGCGTCTGAATATATTCCATGGCGTTATGTATAATCGCCAGATCATCGGGAGCGGTTTTATCTGCTGCAGCACTGTGGGCAATAGTAACTATATAAAGTAAAAGCTCAAGAATTTTCTGGGCAACCAATAATTCGGTAAATTCATGTCTGGTTATTAAAGCCTGCAGCATATCTTCAAATAATGTTTTAAAAGATAATCCGGCCATCAGGGCTTTAACCGGCAGATCTAAAATCCGGGAGAATAGCCGTTCTGTCTGCCTGGCCGAAAGACCGAGAAAGGTTTCTTTACCGGAAGGAATACGGATGATGAGCCAGAAAAAATTTGGTTTTTGCAGCTGCAGCGCCCCTCCCTGATGCCATACATCAGGCGGTACCATAAAAAGATCTCCGCTTTTAATAATATAACGGCGTCCGTCAAGTTCCATATCAAAAATTCCGTTTGCTATATAATAAAATTCAACAGCATTGGGGTGTATCTGCTTGCGGAAAAAAATATCCGCACTGTTGCATTTACCCTGCCCAATGGATACAATATGCGGTGTAAATAAGCGATCAGTGTAATAGCGGCGGTTCTGCATTTCAGATTTTTGGGGTTGGGGACCGAAACTGGCGGATTCGTTCATATTGTATATATTTACAATATGAATACCCGGAGGAAGATTTTCTTTTTTTACAATTTTTTTCATTGATAACACCTGGCAACAGCGGCTTATTTTATTATTTCTGTGATCCTTTATCCGGATTTTAAATTATTTTTATAGTTACAGACTTTTCTGGAATAAGAAGGAGTTACACCGGTAATTTTTTTATAAATTTTTCCGAAATAACTTGCTTTGGAAAAACCGATTTCCAGAGCAATTTCTACAATTGATAAAGAGGTAAATTTTAACATGCTTTGAGCCTTGCTGATTTTTACCTCATTTACATAATCAATAAAATTCTGTTTCATTTGTTTTTTAAATAAACGGCTGAGATGCTCGCCGGAAATTTCCAGTTTGTGCGCAATTTCATGCAGGGAATAAACAGGCTGTTCGGAATTTTCAATATAATGAATTGCTGCTTTAATTAACGAATTGGCATTCATTCTTTTTTTTTCTTCAATCCCGGAATAGAATAATTCTTCGCCTGCAGCATATAAGGCCATATGTAAAAAATTGCCGATTTTTATAAGTTTTTCAGACGGGATATAAGTAAAATGTTTATATGCCTTTTCTACTGCTGTCTTATCCAGGTGACGGTTTTTGGGGTTACAAATAACTTCATCAAGCCCTCTGCTCCTGCTTGGATACTT
This sequence comes from Spirochaetia bacterium, assembly GCA_003497555.1. Lineage (GTDB taxonomy): Bacteria > Spirochaetota > UBA12135 > UBA12135 > UBA12135 > UBA12135. Next base: position 538 of record DNNS01000587.1, on the reverse strand, counting down.
GCAGAATTGACCGCAAAAGATTGTGGCAATATATTCGTTTCTGCAGATAAACGGGATTACCAGTTCCAGAACGCCGAAAGGACACTCGTCAATAAACGGTTTTTTCAGCAGTTCCGCTTTTTCGCCCCGTTTCTTTAAATCATATTTGTTGCATCCATTTGTCCGGTTATTGAATATTTTTATATTATTGCAAAAATCATTCCGGTGACCTTTAAAATTCAAAAAAATTTTGTTTTTATTCTGTTGCCTGCTGATTATTTCTTCATCTTTAAAATTAACCGCAATATTAAAACCGGTTAATTCCTTAAATACCTGCACAAGCTCATAAAAAGACTGTACAAAACGCGGTGTGTAGATCATGGTTAATATTTTTCCCGTTAATTTATTTTAGCATGCAATATCAAAAAAAGAGCTGTTTTTGATTAACAGACAGGGTAGAATATCCGGTTATTTTTTACTATACTATTAATATATTTTTTGCAGGGAGTCGTCATGTTCAACCTGAACACCCGAAACAATGAAAATGTTTCATGTTGAC
>DNNS01000046.1 GCA_003497555.1 Spirochaetia bacterium | reverse complement strand
ATATATTTTCATGGTTTCGGGTGGCCCCGCTGATTACTTAACCGGTTCTTATTATTTTTTTTTTGAAAAAGAATAGCCGTTAATCAGGGAAAAATTATCATCCTGATAAAGAGCCCCAGGACGGGGACCGGAAGTGATTATAAAATCAGCCTTATTAATATCAGTTGCTATTGATTGCCTGTGCAGAAAAAATCCTGCTGCATAGGGGCATCCGTTAAACAGTCCCTGATAACCGCCTTCAATAAATACGGCAGTTTGCGGAGAATCCGGAAGCCGGGAAATAATGGAAATAATTGAATCAGCCGCAGAATTATACCGAGCAGCTTTCCAGCTTTCGCTGGTTATATTCATGCCCAGGGAGGCAAAAAGTAAAAAAGCAGAAATAAAAAAAATCGGCCGGGCGGGAAGAAATCTCAGGGCAAGCAGACAGATCACCAGAGCGCTGGGCCAATAATACATTGAGGTATATGAATGAAAAGCAACCAGATTTTTCATAAAAAACATCCAGGCTGAGGCGCCGCATACCAAAATTGTTAAGGTCTGAACAACAGGGTGGCGAAAAACAATTTTTTCCCTGCGGATTATAATCAGCAGGGAAAAAACAGCAGAGCCCATTAAAAACAGGGGAAAAGCCGCAAGTAGAAATTTAGGAATTTTATTCTGCTTCCAGAAAAGATTAGCTGCGCAGGGAACAAAAAGCTTGGGAAATCTGCGTGCCTGCTGACGAATATAAAACTTCCAGCTCACATTGTATGAAGAGCTGATACCGCTTCTGCGCAGCATACTGTCAATAACCGAAGTTTTTTCCCATGAAATTTGCCGAAGTTTTGCTTCAGTCACTACATTTAATCCGATAGCCGAGGTCAGTAAAAATACAGAGCAGGCTGACAGAAAAACCGCCGGGTGCCGTATTAGGATTTTTAGTTTTTGGCGTATGGAAATTTTTACCCCGGTCTGAAAAAACAGTATATCTAAAAACAACCAAAACACAAAAAAAGGTATAACCGCATAACCGCGTCCGAGTTGGGGAGCGAGAATGCCCCAGAACAGAACTTTACGGTTGTTTCCGGTTTGCTTGGAAATTAATAGCGCTCTGGCAAACATAATTGCGCATAAAACGGCAATCTGATCGTAATGGATCATATCGCGGAAATAAACGAAAGTAAACGAAGAAAACAGGATGGCTGATACAGCGGCAGAAAGATAAGGAGAAAAACCGGCCTGAACAAGCAGAAGCCAGACTGCAGCTATGGATAAAAGAAAAATAATATTCATAATTTGCCGGGCTGAATATACCCACCAGCGCGGATATGGTTCAAGCGGGAAAAGAACAATTTTTATAATTGCGGAAAATAATACCGAATTACGGACAAAATAATCGTATTCAAGTTTTTCATGATTGTAAAACCTGAGCGAGTACCCGGAAAAACAATTTTCCGGAATAGAATTTATTATTATTGCGGAATTATGTGAACTTACCCAGCCGTGATGACCGGGCGCAAAGCCGTATTTATGAGGCTGAAAAATCAAAACCTGTGCGCATATAATAAGAAATACTGCCAAAACAGGCTTTGGAAATTTGATTGTTTCCAAGGATATGCTCATATATTGATAACTACCGGCATGATGAAATAATTATATTATATATTGTTGTTTCTGTCTATTGGGATTTTTTTCGGGTAACACTTTTTATGNNTTTTAGAGATAAATAAAAAAAAATATTGTATAATCACCCCAGTGATCATGCCTGTATTATTTGCCTGTCAAAAAATTTCCAAATCCTACACATCAAGACCGCTTTTTGAAAATTTAACATTCTCAGTGCAAAACAGCGAGAGAGTTGGATTAATCGGACCCAACGGTTCCGGTAAATCAACTTTGCTGAAAATTCTTGCCGGAATTGAAAAACCCGACAGCGGACAGATCACATCCCGGCAGAATTGTTCTGTCTTGTACCTGCCCCAGAGCGAAGATTTTTCCAGCCTTCCGCACGAAAGCACTATAACCGATGCACTGGTAAATTCACTGGCAGAATATAATCTTGACCTGCATGAAATCGATACCCGGGTGGAAATTGCGCTGCACAAAGCCGAGTTCTTCAACCCTGNNCTGCTGCTTGATGAACCTACCAATCATATGGATATCGAAGGTGTACTATGGCTCGAACGCTTTTTATCCAGATCATCGCTTACGGTTATTCTGGTTACTCATGATCGGCTCTTTCTGGAACGGGTCTCAAGCCGTATAATTGAACTTAACAAGCGTTATCCTGAAGGATTTTTCAGCTCAGCCGGAAATTACAGCGCGTTCCTGGAAAAACGCGAAGAACTTTTTGCCAGCCGTATCAGACAGGAATCGGCATTGAAAAATATTGTTAACCGTGAAATTGCATGGCTGCGCAGGGGCGCCAAAGCGCGTACCACCAAGGCGCAATCTCGCATCAAACGGGCGGAAACCCTGCAGAGCGAACTTGAAGAAATAGAATACCGCAACAGCCAAACCAGATCTGCAGGCATTGATTTTACCGGAAGCCAGCGCAGTACCAGACATCTGATTGAACTCAATAATGTTTCCAAAACACTCGGGGGGAAAAAACTGCTCGATAAATTCAGCCTGATACTTGGTCCCGGCGACAAACTCGGCCTGCTCGGAGCCAACGGCTGCGGCAAGAGTACACTGCTTAAAATATTAAACGGAGAACTCTTGCCCGATACGGGCGCCCGTAAAGCTGCAGATAAACTGCAGATAGTATTTTTTGATCAGCATCGCGAACAACTTGACCTTGACGTACGCCTGAGAGATGCCCTGTGCCCGGGTTCTGACCAGGTGCATTACCGTGGTAATTATATACGCGTGGAAGGCTGGGCCAGGCGCTTTCTTTTTATGCCGGAGCAGCTTGATATTCCGCTTTATAAATTTTCCGGAGGCGAACAATCGCGCGTACTGCTCGCGCGGCTCATGCTGAAACCCGCGGATTTACTGCTGCTTGACGAACCCACCAATGATCTTGATATTGCCTCGCTTGATATGCTTGAAAACAGCCTGTTCGAATACCAGGGCGCATTAGTGCTGGTTACGCACGATCGCTATCTGCTGGAAAGAATCAGCAACCGGATTGCAGCATTTGACGGTTCCGGGCAAACGCTTTTTTTTTCGGATTATGATCAATGGGAAAACTGGAAAGCATCACAATGCGGACCGGAAAAAACGCCTGAAAAAACTAAAAAAAATCCCAATATAACTCCCCAAGTTCCCCGATTGTCCCGTGAAGAAGCAAAAGAGCTTTCATTACTGGAAAAAAACATTGAAAAAGCCGAAATCTCTGCTGCAGAACAGAAAAAGGCCCTTGAAGATCCGCTGATTGCCGATCAGGCGGAAATTCTGGCAGTGCGTTTTCGGGAATGGGAAAAAACCCGTACCTATGCCGACAGCCTGTTTACCCGCTGGTCAGAACTCACCGAAAAGCAAAAAAACATTTAATTAAAAATCCTGTAATTGTTTTTCAAGTGAAAAAAATTAAGTGCTAAATTTCAGTAAAAAAGTGTCCGCTTTTCAATCATTGCTAACATTTTGAATTTCAGGTCTTGACAAAACTAAAAAAATTTACTATACTAATACCATAGTGCGCACTATGGTATTAGTATCATGAAAAATAAAAAATTTAAAAAATTTACATCAGCAAAGGGCAGACAATATACGGTTACCTTTTATACTATTGATGGTAAAAATCCCGGGCCGGTTTTAACATTAATCTCCGGGCAGCACGGAATGGAGCATACGGGCCCGGCAGTATTAATCAGGCTCATCGACGAGATTGATCCCGGCAGTTTTAACGGTACGCTTCAGGTCTGCCCCTGTGCCAATCCGGCAGCTCTTGAACTTGATTATGAATTTTACCCGGAACGGGAAAATCTTTCCCTGCTGCAGAATTATCACTATTCTGTCAGCAGGCATGATTACTGCATTTATGGAATGGAACGCGCCAAAGGACCGAATTACTATAATATGAACCGCCTGTGGAACAGAAAAGGCGATTACGGTCTGGCAGGAAAAATTACAGACTGGCTATGGCGTGAGATTTGTCAAAACGCCAGTGTTATTATTGATTTTCACAGTCTGCAGGCTCAAAAACCCCTGATTTTTTCCTGGGATATAAAAGCTAATACACTTGCTTCCTTTTTCNNTACGATGACTTTAATCAGGGCAACCTTGGTTATCAGGCAAACACAGACGGTAAAACCGGTTTCTGTGTGGAATTTTCCTGCCAGCATGGTTATAAAGAAGAAGAATTTCCTCTTGGCAGACAGGGAATATTAAATATTATGAAAACTCTGGGCATGATGAAAGGAGATATCGCCCTAAATCGTCCGGTATATCTGATAAAAAAAGCAGAAAAAATAAATGCCCGTCATGCAGGATATATCCATTATTATTTTCATGAATACGACAGCGTGGCAGAAGGTCAGGTTATATACGAAATCCGCAGTATAGAGACCCTGGAAANNGATACGGGCCGGATATAACGGTGTTATGGGTAAACGTACCTGGCGGGCAGTAAGCGCGAAAGACGAAATGGTATGCGATTTTCTCGAAACAGAAACACTGCGCGCTCCGGGTATATACTGCGCAGGACAATTAATTTGAAAAAAATGTTAAAAATCCGTTGAAAACATAGAATACTCGCAGAGACAACTCAGGGATGCCCAGATACAGCATGTTGTTCTGTGAGAGACCCGAAACATCTGTACTGAGCGCAGTCAAAGTAATGAAAATAAAATTTTAA
>DNNS01000572.1 GCA_003497555.1 Spirochaetia bacterium | reverse complement strand
GTTTCGGGTGTCCCTCCGGATATGACGAATCCTGCTGAACTCTGAAAGATATTTCTTTTTCGGTATTTATTATCAGGCGGCAGGTTTTACCCTGGCTGATTTTTATTTCTATATAATTTTCGGTCCACCCGGAAGCAGCCGACAAATTATAGGTTCCGGGCGGAAGTAAAATTTTTACGCCTTTTTTTTCAGCAGGCGGAATTTTTAAATATTCGCGTTTTCTTCCGCCGGAAATATATCCGGCTGCATTATTTATTTTAATCCGGCAGTTTTCAGGGGCGGACTGATATAGCAGTGTTCCGGGCAGGGGCGCACACTCGGCTTCCAGTTTTAATACGGTCTGATGTCTGTCGGTTTTTAACCAGACTTCCTGCTCGTAGAAACCGTCGTATACAAAACGAAAACCGTAGGTTTCTCCGGTGATTAAAAAGGAACGTATGTTTTTATCGGAAAGCGCCTGGTCAAGCCCGATCCAGCTGCCTGAAGGTTTTAAACTCTGCCGGTCGACATAACGGATTTGTATGCCGCTGCGGGGCAGGATTTCCCCGGTTTCCCTGTGCCGGGCGTTTATAGAAAGGTCCAGAGGCAGGGGAGGCGAGCCTTTGTATTCCAGCAGGATCAATTTTCCGTCTTTTTGCCCGGGTGTTTCTTTTTGCGCTGAGGCCGGAAGCAGAAAAAATTTTTCATGGTATTTTTCATTTTCTATGAATATATTTACGGCATAATTGGAACAGGGCAGCCGTATTTTCGGACTTTCAAGCATTATGCTTTCAGTTCCGGACAGGGACTTGTTAATCCTGAAAACCGGATTGAAGTTGGATACGCGTACCGGCCGGTATTGATCATACAGATTGGCGCTGATAAATATTTCTTCCGGCGCTTTGGCTGTAGAATGATAAAGCACCCTGATGCGCAGACTGCCGTATTTGTGAGCTAAAAAAAAATCATGGTAGAAACCGGAAAGATACATCCAGATAAAAGCCCCGGCGCATACGGATATACAGGCGATAAGCAGCGTAATATTTTTAATCAGCCGGCTCCAGGGTTTGTCTGCAAGTTCGGAAACCGGTTTTCCATCCAGGTAATTTTTTATGGCATTCTGCAGAGCCCTGGAATTTTTAAATTTGGGAATCCCGGCGCGGCATTTTTTTGCCATAATTGTGCAGCTGAAAAAACGCCGGCCCGGCCGGCGCTGCATGGCTTTTTTAATGATTGCCCTGACCGGCCGGCTTATTCCGGGATTAATTTTTTCCGGAGCGGTATATCGGCCTTTTTGTATCAGTACCAGGGCTTCGGCGGAAAAATTCCCGGGAAAAGGCCTTGAGCCTGAAGTCATTTCATAAAGCATTACACCCAGAGAATAAATATCGGATCGGTAATCAACGCTTTTACTGCTGGCTATCTGTTCCGGAGACATATAGGCCGGAGTGCCGAGCGTCATGCCTTCATGCGTAAGATTATCTTCATCTTCGATATCGCGGGCTATGCCGAAATCGGTAAGTTTAACTTCGCCGTTTTTTGAGATCATGATATTGGCAGGCTTAATATCGCGGTGCACAATACCGCGTTCATGCGCGTACTGCAGGGCTTTTGCCACTTCGGAAATTATCAGCAGGGCCGGAACGTTTTCAATATACCCCTTTTGTCTGATCAGCTGCTCAAGGGTCATGCCGTCGATATATTCCATTACCATAAAATACGAAGAACCCTCTTTGAAGTGATCATATACCTGTACGATACGATCGTCCCGGAAATCCATCATAATACGGGCTTCGCGGCGGAAACGCTCCTGAAAGGAAACGCTGCCGCGCAGGGTAAGCTGTTTCAGAATAACTTCACGGCCCAGAGTGGGATGCAGGGCTTTATAGACTGCGCCCATACCGCCCTGGGCGATCTTTTCTTTAATTTTATATTTACCGATTATTTTTCCCTCAGTCATGATCAGGCCGCTGCGGGACAGGCTGTATATCGAAAATATCACGGTCCGGGTTAAAGTGCAGATCAGGCTGCAGCAGACAAACCGTTGACTTTGAAGGATTATGGAATTGAAAAAATTTTCCGGCTGCTCTTATGCTGTACTGATTTCCTGCCGGTCTGTGCCCTCCGAAATAATAACGCGGCAGGGGGGAATCAAGAAATACTTCCAGCATTTTCTCAACACTGCCTTCTTCCGATTCGTCGTTATCGGTCCAGGTAAGCCCAAAAACAACATCGGCATTGGTGCGGTAATTGACGACTTCGTCAACAGAGAAAAAACGCCTGGGCTCGGAATGCGAAACCAGAAAAAAAGAACCGGCTGCAAGCAGCGGAAGATTTTGCTCATATCGGCCGATCTCTTCGGCAGTATCGGGATAAAATTTACGCAAATATGATAAAGTCATATGACTTTCCTGCGCAAATTTCCGGAAGGGGAAATTCCCGCCGTCTTCACGATTTAAAATATTTTCATGGTTGCCTTTCAGAAAATGAAAAAACTCGGGAAACGCGCATTTCAGCTGTAAAACAATCTGCAGAACCGAGAGGTTTTCCGCCATTTCTTCATCGATATTATTATGTTCTGTGTAATTGCCGATGTATTCATCCCAGGCCGATTTCCAGCGCTGCATTCCGCGGTTTTCGGAATGAAAGGCATCGCCCATGCATATCACCTGCAGACTGCCTGCTGCTATCATATCAAATACGGTTTTTTCACCTGCCAAACGCAGGGAAAGTACAGCCGGCAGCAGTCCGCTGCGGCCGTGAAGATCCGGTACCAGTAAAGCCGGAATTTCCGGGCGGCAGTAGATTAATCCGCCGGGACTTTTTTGTCTGTCCAGGGGCCTGATCAGCGCTTTTTCATTTTCAAGAATTTTACAGGTTTTTCGCAGTAAAACCAGAAGAAGGTTTTCATCAGGCAGCCGGGGATTCTTTCCGGCCGATAATATGTCCCTCAGTAAATTATTTTTTTTCATAATTTACGGATGATCAAGATTTGCGCCGAATTTTTATTCGGAAATAATTGTTTTATTAATGTTAAGGAATTCATCCTGCAGAATGCGCGTAACCTGGGTAACCTGGGCTGCCTGTTCTTTGGCAGAAAGATCAGCGCTGCAAACCGCGATTTTAAAAATCTGCGAAGTGCTTTTCACCGGCCCCTTCGAGAAAGCGACAATGTCATCGCATACAATATTCTGCTTTAAAACCGCATCCTTGCTTGAAGATACGGACGGTACATCCTGGCGGAGTCCGATACTGGTATATACCGCTTCACGCGCACCGTTGTTTTTAGGACCTATACTGACCAGAGATCCTGAGTAAGTCATAACCAGGCATCCGCGTTCTTCATCAGCGTCAAACCCGGCGGTTTCTTCCATTTTTTCTTCAGCGGTTTTTTCTTCAAAAATTTTCTTTTTTTCCAGCCAGGCCTCGGCAATTTTTTCAACAGATTCTTCGGTATCAGGCAGCCCGGATGTTTTTGTGATTTTTTTAATATGCTCCCTGACCGTATCAGGCAGATTTTCTAAAAAACTCATATTGCCCCCTTCAATTTTTAATTCATTTTATACTGTTTAACGGTAAGTGTCAATCCTTATTTTGAATTTAAATTGCCTTATAAATTCTTACTTTTTAAAAAATGTAAGCAGGAATTTATAAAATAAATACTTCCATTTAAAGCAGAAAACCGCGGTAAATTTTCCCGGGGGCGTGAAGTGCAGCCCGATAATCTTTTTTGTATATGCTCAGATTTTAAATTTTACAATCCGAGTGGATACTCTTTTTTTAATATGAATTCTTACTGTTTGGTATCTTTTTTCCGCACGGTTCGTCAACCTGTTCGATGATTTGAGAAGGTTTTCAACTATGCCTGCGAAGTTTATCCTACTTGATATTCTTCCATCATAGATCAAGGGGTCAAGTTTAGGCATGCGACCGGTCAATCTGCCTGCGAGAAAATTTCGGAAAACAGGCAGAAAAACCTTTTCGGTTTTACCTTCAATTAACAATGAAATTTTCATGCATTAGTAAACATAATGAAAAAATTGTAAAATATATCAAAATGTGGTATAAATTCACCATGCAAAAAATCAAATTCCTGCAAAAATCAATTTTTATTATTTTGGTAAATCTGTTTTTTTTAACCGGTTGCAGCCGCGGATTAAAAAATTATAATCCTGCCCTGCCTCTGCACACGGTTTTACCTAACGGCATGCATGTGATACTGAACTGTGATCATTCTGTTCCTCTAACTGCAGTACATTTAGCGGTAAAAACCGGTTCCATTCATGAGCAGGGTTATTACGGCTGCGGTTTATCGCATTTTTTCGAACATTCCCTGTTTTTAGGCAGCAGTAATCATCCGCAAAAAGATTCCCTGGCTGCTGAAATTGAAAGTTATGGCGGACGGGATATAAATGCCTATACCACATCCGATCATACAGCCTATCACTTCACTGTTCTTTCCGCGCATATCAGCAATGCACTCTCCTGTATGGCGGATCTGGTTTTTCATCCTCTGTTCCCTGCGGCTGATGTAAAAAATGAAATGGGTTCAATTTTAAGTGAAATCGATATGAATATGGATGATCCGAATCGGGTGTTTTATAATTTTATCAGTCTTTTTTCCTTCGAGCATCAGCCTTACCGGTATCCGGTGATCGGATGGCGTGAAAAATTTTCCCGTCTTACTGCCAAAGAACTTTTTTCCTGGTATAAATCCAGCTATATTCCGGCCAATATGATCCTGAGCGTATCCGGAGATATTCCTGTAGAAGCGCTGCTTGCATATATTACAAATGTATTCGGTATATATAAAGGCAAGACTGCACAGAACATTACGTTTGCACCGGAACCGCCCTGGACACGCCGGACCGCAGTTATCCGGCATCCCAAAGCCCGCGGCATACGCGTGTCTTTTTTATGGCAGACTGTGTCTTTTTATAGTCCCGACATGTATCCGCTTGATCTGTTAGCCTCGGCACTTGGTTCCGGCGAAGGCAGTATTCTGCATACGGATATTAAAGAAAAGAAAAAATTAGCAGAACAAATCTCCTGCTCTTCCTGGACTCCGTCCGATGCCGGAATTTTTGCCATAACGTGTGTTTTGCCGGAAATTCCCGAACCTGAAATCGCCGGGCGTATCTCGGAAGTGGAAGCTGCGGTTTTTTCCAACCTGAATGCGATTGCCGCAAATGCGCTTCCGGCCGGGCGCTTTGCCGAATCAAGACGCGCCGTGCTTAGTGATTTTGTTTACAGCAAACAGGGTGNNGGCGGAACCGATTTTGACCGGGTATATCTTGATGGTATTTCAGCTGTGTCACCGCAAGCGGTAAAAAATGCCGTTAAAAAATATTTTTCTCCCGGGCGCATGAAAACAGCGATTATGCTCCCTGATCAAACCGCTGTTTCGGCTATCGGCCGGAATTTTGAAGACATACGCCCTGAAGTGCGGGAAATAAAAACCATTACTTTCAATGAAAAAAGTATTCCGGGCATTAAAGGCCTGCCGACGCCGCTTGCGCAAATAAAATACAATATTGCCAAAACTGCAGGCAAAGAGCAGGCTGTTAAAAAAAACATTTTGGCTAACGGCCTGCGCCTGCTGAAATATTCCAGTCCCGCCCTGCCGGTCGTAGCAGTAAGTATTGCGGCTGCAGGCGGGCAGGCTGCCGAGGGCAAAGATCTGCCTCCGGGATCTTTTAATTTAGCCAGCCGGCTTTTTCTTTCTTCCTGCCCGGGATTTTCCCGTGAAGAATTACTTCTTTATCTGCGCCGGCACGGAATATCGATTGCTCCTTTCTCCGGAAAAAATTCTTTCGGTTTCACCATGTCTTTTCTCTCCGACAAAACCGAAGAGGCCGGCAGGGCGCTGGCAGCCATTCTGAAGCGTAAAAAAATAGCTTCTGAAGATTTCACTCTGGAAAAAAACGATGTGCTTTTTTCCCTGAATATGCTCAGGGAAAACGGCTGGCGTGAAAGCGGTAATTATTTCCGTAAAAGTTTTTTCCCCGGCACACCCTATGCCTGGCCGGGCGAGGGAACTCCCGAAACCGTAAGTAATATTACAGCAGATACTGTCGGCCGTTTATTCATGGAATATTTTTGCGCTTCCAACATGACAGCTGGAATTTACGGCGACATTATAAAAACAGGCAAGATTGTAAAAATTTTTTCCGGACTTCCGGTAATTCCGGCTCCGGTAATTCCGGCTGTGCATTTACCTGAACTGCCGGTGTTTTCCGCCGATCGTACGGTAATTAATTATTTTCCTGGTTCGCGTCAGGCTTTTGTACGCCTTGGTTTCCGTGCTCCGCCTTTGGGGCATAACGAGGCGCCTATTTTCCGTATTCTTGAAAATTGCCTTTCAGGCATGGGGGGGCCGCTTTTTACCCTGCGCAGCGAAGACGGTGGCCGCGCCTATCAGCTTGGGTCTTTCTATGACATGTCCAGAGATTACGGCGCCCTGGTCTTTTATGCTGTTTTGCGTGAAGATCGCAGCAAAGAATATGACTGGGCTATTTCGTCTTTTATAAAAGAAACTTTAAAACTGGCGACCGTATCTCTTCCGGCTGCTGCGGCAGAGCGGGGTATTGCCCTGGCGCTGGGACAGGAATACAGCGCTTTGCAGGATATTTCCGGCCGGGCTCTTAATGACGCCCTGTTTGAACTCTACGGACTGGGAGCGGGTTTTCAGCAGGCTGAACTTGAAAAATGCCGAAAAGTTACTGCGCAGGATATAACGGCAATCTCACGCCGGTATTTTATTCCGGCGCGCGCCCTGCCGGCAGTAATGCTTCCATGATATTTCCCGTTAAACACAAACCCCTGCTGATCGCCATGTTTTTTATTGCCGTTTTTCTGCTGGCTCTGTTTCATGTATCAATCAGCCGCCAGAAAGAAAAAGTCGATTATGCGATTAATGAATTAAACCGCACTTTTAACAAGGCGTTTTATAATCTGCTGCTTGATGCGCAGGAAACAACCAGGCTGCTGGCATATGATCTTGCCGAATACTATCGGAACCCTGATGAAAACATCAACAAAGAATTTATTGAAAAAAAAATCAGGGAAATAAGCGGGAACCGGGAAAAAAAAACAGAATATGTACGTATTATCCATGCTGCCGGCAACAGGCCGGATTTTAATATCTGGCCGGAAAGCAATTTTTATTTTCCGGGGCATTTTACCATGCAGGCCGGAGAATACCGGCTGCAGTTTGACGGACTGATTTTTTCATCAAATAAACTGTTTTTTGTTATGGCAAAACCGGTTGAACAGAATACCAATTTTTTGAGTCTGCTGGAACTATCTTTTAATCTTGATTATTTTAACAGGCATTTATCGGAACTGTTTCAGTTTTCTTCGGCTGTTCTGGTGCGCCGCTCACTGGGTATTTCCAATACGGTAAAAGCCTGGGGGGATTATAATTTTCTTTACAGCTGTAAAAACCCGGCTGTACAGCAGCTCTCAAAAATTTTTTCCGCCAGGCAGGATTTGGGATCTGCACCGGTTGTTACTTTGGGCAGTGAAAAATGCTGTGTGCGCACGGTAAAAATCTGCAGCGCAGCCGGCGATGTTCCGGTTATTATGATTTTTGCAGGGAATATAACCGAAATTTTCAATGCCTACCGGCGCTACAGGTATATTCTGGTCGGCATAATGATAATTTTTTTTGTAATTATCTTTCTGGTTCTGCATGCCTCCTTTTCCAGTCTGCTGGGAAAAATTGAAAATATGAATAAAAATCTGCAAAACCGGGTAGAATCTGAAGTTTCCGCCAACCGTAAAAAAGATCATATTATGTTTCATCAAGCCCGGCAGGCTTCCCTGGGTGAAATGATTGCTGCTGTATGTCATCAATGGAAACAGCCGTTAACCGCTCTCAATCTGGTTTTTTTTAATCTGGAATATTCCCTGCGCAGCGGAGAATCTGGCGGCAAGGCGCTTGAAGCTTATTTCCACAGCGGTAAAAAATATGTGGAAAACATGTCGGAGTCTCTTGACCTGTTTCGTAATTTTTACCAGCCGGCGGAAACTGCCGCTGAATTCGATATTGCAGCAGCGGTTAAAAAACTTGCCGCCCTGTTTGATTATTCCCTGCAGAAAAGCGGCATAGCTGTTGAAATAAACTGCGCGGAAAATATCCGGATTTCCGGTTACGAATCCGAATTTTCCCAGGCCCTGCTGAATATAGTCATGAATGCCCGCGATGCCTTAAATGCCGTCCGCCGGGAAAACGGACGGATTGGCATTGAAATCGTGCGTAAAAAAAATTGTATTGAAATTACCGTTACCGATAACGGCGGGGGCATTCCTGCTGCCGTGCTGCCGGAGCTTTTTAAACCGTNNAAATAATCATAGAAAATAAAATGCGCGGCACTATCCGAGCCGGCAACAGTGAAAATGGCGCAGAATTTATTATTTCCCTGCCCATACCGGAACAGGTGTAAACAATGAAACTGATACATGCAGCTGAATTTCTTGCCGGTGCGCGTCCGCTTTTTATCCTGGTACCGCTGGTCTGGTTTCTAACCCAGACCATAAAACTGGTAATGATTCTGATTCTGGAACGCCGGCTGGATTTTTCCACCTATCTGGCTACCGGCAGCATGCCCAGTTCGCACAGCGCCCTGGTCAGCACACTGACCGCCGGACTGTTTATCATTTACGGATATGACTCCCCGTTTTTTATTCTGTCACTGTTTTTCTCTATTATCACCATGCACGATGCAGTCAAGGTGCGCGGCGCGGTCGGCAATAACACCAAGGCCATGAAAAATTTTCTTTCCGATATTATAGACCGCGAATATGACAAAAAAAAATTAATCATCAAGGCGCTGATTCACAAGGTAAAAAAAAGCAGCAAGGAAAAACGTAAAAAAAAACGGGAGCTGTCGCGTATTTATAAAATGCAGAAAGAATTAAAAGACCTGCGCCAGCTGGAAGTGGTTTTGGGGCATACTCTGCTTGAAGTTATAGTAGGCGCTCTGTTCGGCATTATCTGCGCGGTGCTGTTTTTTAAATTCATTAAACGCTGATTTTAGCCGTAAATTTATTTTTTACAGAAAAACTCTAACCGCGTACTAATAAAAATAGCTGCCAAAGACAAATCTACAGCCAGGTACATACTTCTTCGTATGTTTTTCTGCTCTTTTCTTTACCGCTTTCCGCAGGATACCCGACAGCAGCAAGAAGAATCGGCTCATGATTTTGCGGCAAAGCAAGCGCACAGGCTGCAATTTCTTTTTTGAAAGCTGCAATAAAACAGGCGCCCAGTCCCTGCTCATGCGCTGCCAAAAGCATGTGATCCATAGCGAGCCCGGCGTCAAGGTCCCCGTAGCATTTACCGTCAGATCTTACCCAGGCTTCATCTGTTTTTAAAACTACAGCCAGTATCACCGGGGCTTCGGCAAACCATCTGCGGTCATAAGCCCGGTTGATTTTTTCGCGCGCCTCTCCCTGCTGTAAAACATAGAAATGCCAGGGTTGTTTGTTACAGGCTGACGGTGCAAAACGGCCGGCATTGATGATATATTCAAGTCTGGATTTTTCCACCGGTTTATTTTCATACGCCCTTATGGATTTACGTGTACCGGCCAGTTCCAGAAAATTTTTACAGGGCTGAAGTCTGTGCCTGGTACTTTTTTTTACCGCCGGTTCCATGAAACAATTATACGATATCAGGTTTTGTATTACAAATTTTTTGCATATAAAACTCTGCTATATTATAATAGATTTACTGTCTGTTTAACTGAGAAAGGCTGAAACTCAATGTCGCCGAGTGATAGAATAAAATACTATGAACTTTCCCGCTGCCCGGTAAGCGGTCTTCCGATTGAAAACCGTCCGCAATGGACTGCCTGGTATAATAAAAATTTTTTCTGCTCTATCTCTTTAATCGGCGATAATATTCTTATCAGCCGGAAAAAGGGATTTTCCGATCTGGAATGCAGTAAAATTTATCACCGGAAAATTGCAGAAATTATTGAAGAATTCTTCCCCGAAGGTTATCCTGTAATCATCATTGAAGATTATACGGAGCTTGACGGCGCCAGTAATGAATCCAGAAAAAATTACATAGACAGCATGAAAAACAACAGGCATATCAAGGCGATAGTTTTTTTCGGCGTTAAAACCATTTTCAAGATGATGGTAAAAATCGGCAAACGTCTTAATAAAACACCATATCCGGTATTAATTGCCGATGATTACAATTCGGCAATCAGCCTCATTCAGAAAGAATATTACTCCGGTTCGCCTTCAGACTTCAGACCGGATCAGGCTTCGCCTCAAGACCTGAACAGCGCGGCCATTTTTGCGGATTATCCTGTACCCGGTACCATGTGCCCGGTTACGAAACTGCCGGTAGAAGCTCTGCCTGAATATACAAACATAAACTGCGGTGAAAATTACCGGGTTACTTTTTACGCCCTGGGCCGTAAAATTCTTCTGACCATACCCGAGGGCAACAGCGGAAAATCCGGAATGCTTAATCTTCTGTCCCTGCGCTCCAGGTTTTTATCAGTCCTGCAGATGTCTGAAGGTAATTATGCTGAAATCAAGGATTATTCACGAATCAGCGGCGCTACCACCAAAGAAGCCAGAAAGCAGTTTACGGATTTTTTACGGAAAGAAGAAGATACCGGTAAATTATGCGGATTTTTCGGTTTTAACGCTACACCGTATCTTGCCTGGTCTATAAATGTTGCCAATTCATTTTTTAAATCGCCGCTTCCGGTAAAAATGGTTTCGGGCTACAGCGAAGCGGTTAAACTTGCCCTGCAGACGCTTGCTACAAAAGAAAACACTTCCCCGGCTTCATATTCTGCCGGCAAGCCTGCCTTTAGTTTTACTGCTGCTGATTTTTCCTGTTCCTGGTCATATATAAAAGATAATGTTTTTTTCCATACCCTGCAGGGTGTAATGTCCGCGGAAAATGCCGAAGAGGTTTTCAGACTTTACCGCGGTATTCTTAACGAAAATAAAACTGCCGGCAGAGAACATGCGGTAATTGCCGATTTGTCGGGTCTATCTTCGGTTACCTGGCCGGCGCGCAAGGTGTATATAGATCGCTATCATGAAATTATTGCACAATATCCGTGCCGGCGTTATATTATTTTCGGACTGGGCGGAGTTATGCGCAAGATTATTGCCTTGAGCCGGCCGTTTTTCCCTGTACCCATAGAAACCGTCAGGGATTACGTTGCCGGCCTGCATCTTGTTTCCGGCGGTCCGGAAAATGCAGGTTTAAAAAATCCCAACCGGTTATCCGGCGCCCGTAAAAGAAAAAATTCGCTATTTACCAATGAACTGCTGGCGATTTTAGGCGACCTCAACTGGGATCAGGAAGGTGTAGGAGAAGCCCTGACCAAAGCCATGTCAGACTCCTCTCATCCCCTGCTGCCTGTTTTTGAAGCCCTGCATTTAATCAAGCAGGATTTTGACGCCATTATCAGAGAGAAAACCGAAGCCGAAAAAAACATCAGGCATCAAAATGCCAATAATCAGCTGCGGGCCGAAATTCTCAAACTGGCTTCCGATAAAACCGTAGGCGAAAAGGAATTTACTTCATCCGCTCTGGCCTGCCTGGGTAAATTTCTTTCTGGCGTACGTCTTTGTTATTACCGCCTGCAGACCGGTTCCGACGGCATTAAAAAATTCCAGTGTGTAATGGAGTATAAACCGGCAGATGCCGCCGCGGCGCTTGATTCGGCTCTGCCTTTTTCCGCAGGAAAATACTTTACCGGAGAAAATCTATTTTCCCTGTCCCGGAAAACAGCTGTTGATATGATTCCGGAATGGACCGGAAATTTTGACCGATCAGCGGTAGATAAGTTTTTTAAAATGAAAAGTTCCGCAGCGGTGTCTTTTTTACAGCTGATCATCAATAAAAAACATGAAGGCTTTTTTACCATTGATGAAACGACCGGGGCGGGGGATCTGCATTTTCCGCCCGGGTTCAGGGAACTGGCCGGCGAACTGATGGTCATAATATCCAATTCCATTTCTCATAAAAGAATAGAATCCATTCTTGCCCAGAACCCCGAGACTCTTAATGAAATCATCAACAACAGCACAGCGCTTATTTATGTTAAAAACCTGAACGGTCATTATATTTTCGTTAACGAACGCTGGAAGGAATTTTTTTCTCTTGATACCGGCCAGGTATACGGCAGAACTGATGAAGAAATCTTCCCCCAGGGCGCGCAGGAATTTTCAGCCAATGACCGTATGGTGGCAGACAAGGGAACAGCTGTCAAGTTTGAAGAAAATATCATCAGAAACGGCAAGCGCACCTGTTTTCTAACCGTTAAATTCCCGATTTTCGGTGCAGACCGTTCCCTTAAGGCTATTGCCGGAATTTCTACGGATATTTCCGATCAGAAAGAGGCCGGTGAAACCCTGCGGCTGCGCGATCATTTTCTCGAGGGCATATCCAAAGCCGTAACCGAGCTTATTATCAGCAATGATGTGGACGAAGCTATTAACAAGGCTATTGCCATAATGGGCGGTCATTCGCCGGTTGACCGGGCGGCTCTTTTTAAATACACCATTAATGCCGAAAAAAAATATTTCTGTTTTCGCATTTCCGAGTGGCTTCAGGACAGAATAAAAAACCTTGCTGCCGAAAGCCGCGCCTTTATGTTTACGCTTGATCATGACAAATACGGCTGGTACGCCAGATTGTCGGCGCGCCAGGCTGTAACCGGCTATATCAGCAAAATGGAAAATATTGAAAATTCCATTTTTCTTTCTCCCAAAATCAAGTCATTCATACTGCTGCCGGTTTTTGTCCGTTCCGGATTCTGGGGCTTTTTGTCTCTGGAAAATTATACGGAAATGAGACTGTGGCCGGAAACCGAACGCAGCAATTACCAGGCCTTTGCCGATACTCTGGGACAGGCTATTGCCGGCAAGGAAGACGCATTTGCCCTTAAAGTCGCCAAGGATCAGGCCGAAGCAGCCACCCGCGCCAAAAGCGAATTTCTTGCCAATATGAGCCATGAAATCCGCACGCCCATGAATGCCATCATCGGCATGAATCATCTTCTGCAGAAAACCGAGCTTACTCCCAAACAATCCGATTATGTACGCAAAGTGGGAAACGCCGCATCGAGTCTGCTGGGCATTATTAACGATATTCTTGATTTCTCCAAAATTGAAGCGGGCAGACTTGCCATAGAAAATGTCCCCTTCGATCTGAACTCGGTAATGGACAATTTATCCAATATGATTTCCCTGAAAGCCCAGGAAAAGGGCCTGGAGCTGATTTTTGCCGTGGAAAGCGGAGTTCCGCGTTTTTTAAGCGGAGATGCTCTGCGTCTCGGACAGATTCTGCTTAACCTGGCCAATAATGCCATTAAATTCACCGGGCAGGGGGAAATAAAAGTCGCCTGCCAGGTTGCGGAAAAAAATGGAGAAAATGTTCTTCTGCGGTTTTCCGTAAATGATACCGGTATCGGCCTTACAGCCGAGCAAATCCAGAAATTATTCAGGGCTTTCAGCCAGGCTGATACTTCCACCACCCGGAAATACGGAGGAACCGGCCTTGGCTTAACCATCAGCAAAAAACTCTGTGAGATGATGGGGGGCGCTATCGGCGTGGAAAGCGAATACGGGCGCGGCAGTTCTTTTTTCTTTACCGTACGCTGCGGTTTGCAGAAACATGTTAAAACCCGTTCGGAAATAATACCCGACACTCTGCGCGACCTGCATGTGCTGGTTGCTGATGATAATGAATCATCCCGTGAAGTGCTTGCCCAGTACTGCCAGGATTTTTCCTTCAGCGCCCGTGCGGTTTCAACCGGCATATCGGCTATTGAAGAAATCAGCCGCATGAACGCCGCAAGCGGCTATTACCGCGTAGTGCTGATGGATTACAATATGCCGGGCATGGATGGAATAGAAGCGGCCAGACGCATCAAGGAACTTCCCGTATCCCTTATTCCGAAAATCATTATGGTCACCAGCTACGGGCGCGAGGAAATAATGAACCGGGCGGAAAAACATATTGACGCCTTTTTAATCAAACCGGTAAGCCAGTCGGTCTTGTTTGATACCATCATCCAGATAGCCGCGCCTGATCAGGCAAAAAGCAAAGATGAACCGGCAGATAAAAAAAATACCGCAATATGCAGTCTGGCGGGTTCGCGCATTCTGCTGGTGGAAGATAATGAAATAAACCAGCAGGTAGCAAAGGAACTTCTTGAAGCCGAGGGAGTTAATATAACCATTGCCGCCAACGGACAAATCGCCTGTGAACTGGTTTTGTCTGCCCGGGCGCAGAAATTCGACTGTGTACTGATGGATTTACAGATGCCGGTCATGAACGGATACGAAGCCTGCCGGGAGATAAGAAAAAAATTTACTTCCGAGGCCCTTCCGGTTATTGCCATGACTGCCGATGCCATGAGCGGAGTGGAAGACGAAGTGCGCGCCGCCGGTATGAATGATTATATCACCAAACCTATTGATCTCCAGGAATTATTCGGATCGCTCGGCCGGTTTATAAAAACAGGAGCAGTTATGGAAAAACCATCCGCTGAATCAACCATGCAGGCTCCGGAAATTACGGGGCTGAATGCAGCCGACGGAATAAAACGGGTAGCCGGTAAAACCGGGCTTTATATCAAATTACTTTCATCTTTCCGTAAAAATTTTTCAGCCTTTATCCCCGAGCTTGAAAAAGAACTTGCCGCAGGCCGCCGTGAAGATGCCGAACGCCGGGCCCATTCCCTGAAAGGAGTTGCCGGAAACATCGGAGCCGGAAAATTGTTTGAAAATGTCCGGCTTCTTGACGCGGAGCTTAAAAAAGAAAATTTTGACCGGGAACTTGTTAAAAAACTGTCGGATTTAACCGGTGCTGAACTTGATTTATTAATCAGGGGCATAGAAGAATATGAGAAAAAATCGGTCCCGGAAAGCCCAGGCAGCCGGGAGCTTGATCCCGCAGCCCTGAAAGCAGCTCTGGAAGAAATAATTTCTCTCTGTGCCGAATATGATGTACGGGCCGGAGAAAAATTTCAAGCGGTAAAAAACCAGCTTCCGCCCGCCCTGGCCCAGGCCGGTGAGGCTCTGGCTGCCTATGATTATGATCAGGCAGCGGAAATAATCAGAAAGAATCAGTAAATTAATTCTTTTCAAAAACCAGAGTACACCAGCTCATGGGATCATTCCATTCATAATTGGGCGGATAACTGAAATTTATTCTTTCTTCGGGATTATTTTTATTGCAGGCATTTACCGCCAAAGCCGCTAAAACCGTTGTTTTAAATATTTCTGTGCCTTCAGGCAGCGCCTGAAACGGAATCTTCAGTTCGTAAAATACCGCCCTGGGATTTTTCAGATTGGGAATCATGAGCAGGCTGCGGTCCGGGCAGGTGTCCGGATCGGGATCCGTAATATTTATTTTAATTAATGACGGATCTGACAGGTTTTTGGAAAATAAAAACGGTTTGTCATTGCTGCGGGAAACCAGCAGGTAGGCGCTGCCTATTCTGATTTCAATGCCGGAACGTTCATGGTGAAAAACTTCAACGCCGGTATAATAAAAAAAATCGGATAAAATAAAAAATGAGATATACAAATTTTCATCATCGTACAGCATATAGGCTGCAGAACCGTTGCGGTAACCCGGTATTTTGCTACCTTTCTGACTGCGTACCAGTCCGCGTTCATCGATAATCACCGGCACTGCCCGGCTCCAGGCCGAAAGATTGCGGTCAGCTTCTTCATTGGTCCATTTGCCGAGGTCGCCGTCAGGCGTAAAAGGGATAGTCTTTTTTATAATGATTTTTTTTTCTTCAAAACGAGCCGGCCCGGTTCCGCTGAAAAAATTTCCGCATAAAGACATGAGCAGCAGTTTTGAACCTGCATGTTCGCAAAACAAATCTGCGCCGCAGATATAAAATGATCCTTTGCCGATTTTTTTTTCAATCAGCAGGGCGCCGGCTTTTTCTCCCGGAAAAAATCCGCCGTAGGTGTTATTCAGTTCGTGAAAAAGAAGATGATGAAGAGTGTTCCAGCCGTGCGCCGGAAAAAGCGTCAATATTTTTTTGTCAGCCAGCAGCGCCTTGTATTCGAGGGCGGTCCAGTTGAAAATGTGGCAGTTTGTATCGTCGAGGGCCGCGACCAGGCTTTCCGTCGTGATTTTTTGCGCGGCAAATTCGCCCTTTACCGCAACCGGCTTGTCCAGGGATAAAATCAGTTTGCCTCCGCATTTAAAAAAGCGGAAGATTTCGGAGTCTTTTTTTTTAAGGCCGGAAAAAATTCCAGCAAGCGCTTCCTGACCGGCCAGGAGTATCCGCGTATCGCTGTTCCAGGCGCAGTTTTCCAGGCCGCACCGGTCATGCAGTATTTTTTCGGTTTTTTTATTTATTCCGGCAACTTGATTTTTCCGCGGCCGGGCAAGCTGCAGCATGCGGCTCAGGATAAAATCCGCCTGAGGGTCAAGGCCGAGGTTTTCAGCAAGCGAGAGCTGACACAAATAAATTTTCCCCCGGCCGCTTCCGACTTCCGCCAGAGCTGTCTGGCTGCGGTTAAATCCTCCGGCGTGAATAATAAAGTCTCCGGTATCGGCTGCGCCCGACTGCGAGGGCCTGAGATATAAACCTTCCGCAGTGCCTGCGCCGGCAGCAAAAGGCCCGATCCTGTTTTTCGGGAATTTTTCCCAGAATTCATGTTTTTTCTGCAGGATTGGGCATGACCCGGGCTGATCAAGAAGACCGGGTGAAGTGCGGCCGGCAGGGCTGTCTTTTATTTTTTGTCCCGGAGATTTGAGTTTAAAGGGAACGGGAACAAAGCCCGGCTGTTTTTCTCTCTGCAGAATAATTATACAGGTTCCGGATTCAAGCAGTTTCTGCGCTGTGCCGGGATCAAGTTCGGCCGAACTTCCAAGAATTAAAACACCGCCTTTCCCGGGAAGTTTTCTGCTGATGGTTATACCGCGGGAAGCAAGAAAATTTGTTATATTGTTTTCAGGGTTCAGGCAGTAAACAATATCAGACGAAAATTTTATATCCGGCCAGACGTGAATTTTCTGCTCATGGCGAATAACCGTTTTACCGGTTTTGAAAGACAGTTGTATTTTACAGGTTTTAATTGCCGGACTTCCGGCAATTTTAAACTGCAGGGGAATTTTAAGATTTTCGCCGTTATTAACGGCAAGGCTGCTTGTTTTTACAATCGGTTTTTTACCGGCTGTTATCAGCCGGGCCGAAAGTTCGCCTTTCAGCGCAAATCCGCTGTTATTGATAATACAGGCGGTCCTGCTTATGTTACCGGCATAAAAATCCGTATTTTCTTCCAAAAAATCAAGCAGCAGCGGCGAAAGACTTTTTTTAAGGGCAGCGGCCATTACCGGAACCATATCGGTTTTCTTTTTTTTACTGTCCCATCCGGGATTAACCAGCAGTCTTCTCACCTGATGATATGTGCTGTGATGAAAAAACTCTTCAGCATAAAAAAGAGCCGGGTAGTCAGGGGGATTTTCTTTTACGGCCTTGAGTTTTTCTCCGCGGCTGAAAAGAGGGCGGAAAAGAAAAATTTCAAGCGCAAAAGGGAAAGTTCCGGCAGCGCCGTTAATACGCTGGCGTTTTATCTCATGTCCGTAAAATTCCGCAAGTTCGGAAAAAATGCGTTCATTTGATTTGATGTCTTTTATTGCCAGAAAGGGAGAATGCATTTCATTGACATACACCTTTTGCGGCCCCCACCATTCTCCGGCAATAACCGGCCGGTGATCATCACGTCCGTGCAGATTCATCAGACGGTGCAGGTTTTCCTCGCAGTGATGATGGATAAAATCGTCTTTCGCCCATACGCCGGCGCCGCTTGCGCACACCGGCAGGCCGGTAAGCGGGCGCATGTATTCAACAAGTTCATTTACCCACGGCTCATTGGCCTTGTTGATGCGCACCTGTTCATTTTCCACATCCCAGATTAAAACAGACGGGTGATGGAAATCACGTTTTACCCATTCCCTGAATTCTCTTTTGGTGTTAGCGATGAATTTTTCGCCGGCCAGACGGTAGCCGCTTTCGCAGCCGCTCCAGATTGATGATTGGTTAATCAGCATGATTCCCAGTTCATCGCAGATCTCAATCACCAGGGGAGGGGCAATGCAGGCATGCAGGCGCAGGGAATTAAATCCCAGCGATTTTAAGGTTTTAAAATATAATTCCAGGTAATCGCGTCTCCATAAATATGGAGCCACGCGCTGCCTGATCAGGCTGATGCCTGCCATAAAAACCGGTTCCCCATTCAGAAGAATTTTATTTTTATCTGTTTTTACCTCGCGGAATCCGGTACGGAAAATATATTCATCGACAATTTTTCCGCCGGAGGAAAGGTTAAGAGCCAGGCGGTAAAGAGCGGGATTAATATTCGACCAGAGCAAAAAAGAGCCGGGCAGAACAAACTCAAGAGGAAAAATGCGGTGCTCTCCGGGCGGGCATGAAGCCGAGGAAGCTGCGGCTGCAGTTACGCTTTTTTTGTTAAACAGGCTGATATCGATTCTGCCGCTGAAATTTTCTTCCGAAAAATTACTAATTTCAAGCTGCAGGCAGACTTTACGGCTCTGCCTGATAAAATTTATATGAAGACAATTTACAGTTACCCGNNTGCTTTCCAGATAAACATTCTGCCAGATTCCGCCCGGTATCGGGCCTTCTTCTCCGCCATCCGGATAGCTGATTTGATGTATAATACCTTCGGCTGTTACAGCTTCGGCCGCAGAGCGCACCCTTACCGATAAAACCGCTTTTTTTCCGCTGTTATCACGCCAAAAATGATCAGGAACTACGCAGGTAAAGGGAGTAAAACCTCCGGCCTGCCCGCCGATCGGCAAATCATTGATGAATACTTCGGAAAAAAGCATGACGGCATCAAAGCGTATCTGAATTATTTTTTCTTTTTGATATACCGGCAGGATAATATTTTTGCGATAAACCGCTTTTTTTATTTTCCGCCAGCTCTCCGGATACCCGAAACATGCGCCGTGGGTCCACTGGGAAGGAACATAAATTTGACTTTCTTTTTCGGAGCCTTCCGGAATAAATTTCCACCAACCGGAAAGACAGACTGATTCCCGGGTATTCATCAGGCGCCGGCCACGCGCGGCATCCACATGGGTTCCTTGCCGAGTTCCGCCCAGATATATTTCAGCAGCAGTTCTGATTTCAGTTTTTCATGCCGGGAGCTGCTCCAGAGATTATTGATTTCTCCCGGATCTTCTTTAAGATCAAAAAGTTCGCCTTCGCTGCTGTTCAGATACACGGTAATTTTATAGCGATCATCAACATAGGTTTTAAGGTGTACGGTATCGGATTCATGATGATTTTCGCAGATAATATGATCGCGCGCTTTTTCTGCCTTGTTGTTCCATACATCTTTTTGCGATATCCCGGTCATGCAGCCTGGTGTTTTTATTCCGCAGTAATCCAGAAAAGTGGGAGCCAGGTCAACCAGCGACTGCAGGGCAGATGATGTTTTCCCGGCCGGAATTTGCCCGGGGTATCTGGCAATAAACGGAATTTTAATCATATCTTCATAATGAAAGGCGCCTTTGGCATTAAGCCCGTGCTGCCCGTAAAAATGCCCGTGATCAGTACTGAACACAACCATGGTGTTTTTTTCCAGGCCGGATTTTTTCAGATGGTCGAGAATAAGTCCGATGTATTTGTCCATACAGCTGATCATCCCGTAATAAATGGCGATTTTTTTTGCCATATCATCTTGGTCATGCAGATGCGAAGAGAAACCATGACAATAAAATCCGCTTTTATTGTATTCGGAAAAATCCGGTTTGGCCTGTTGGGTAAGCCGGTGATGGCGGGGCATTTTTCCCATTTCGCCTTCAGTGATCGACGGTACAGTAAGTTCATCCGGATTGTACATATGCGCCCATGGTTCGGGAATCAGGTAGGGGGGATGGGGATCAAGAAAGCTTGCCCAGAGAAAAAAATTTTCATTATTTTTTTTATATTGCTCCATCATGGAATTGGTGCGTTCCGCAATCCAGGCATTATAATGAAATTCTTCCGGTATACCCCAGGCGCCTTCCATGCGGCCGGAAAGTTTGCCGGCCGGGGCCTGAAAATAATCGCGCCAGTTTTTGAAACCTTTTTCTTCCATCCAGATGGCATAATGCTGGCCTACATGGTATTCACAGGTATGATTACGGGCAAGTTCAATATGATCAAATCCATAGAATTTTTTATTGTAGTTACGCCAGAAATCAAGATCCTGCATGAGCGGATTTGATTCGATTGAGGGAAATTCTTCTGTACTGGCAAGCTGCTGAAAATGCGCCTTGCCGATCAGGGCGGTTTTATATCCGGCTCCGCTGAAATCCTCGTTAACCGTATGAATATTTTCCGGCAGTTTGGTGCCAAGTGTCCAGGCGCCGTGCTGGCTTGGATATTGACCGGTAATAATACTTGCCCTGGTAGGCGTACAGGTGGGATTCGGGCAATAAGCGCGTAAAAAGGTGGTGCCCTCTTTAACCAGCCGGTCAAGGTTGGGAGTTTTTATTTCCTTAAAAAAAGCGCCAATGGTATTCCAGTGCTGCTGATCTGAGGTGATTAAAAGAATATTGGGCTTTGAAGACATTGAAAGACTCCTGTTAGTCAAGTTTATTAATTTAAATATAGCATATTTTCTGGAATTTTTGCAGTCCTATACATTAAAGACCATAGCTGAAGAAATAAGAATTAAAAATTTGGCTCCATAACTTTAGCACGGAAAAAATTTTGAAATCTTAGTCTATACAAAAAATTTTTACCTGGTACGGTCATTTTCAGAATTTTCATAAAAATCAAAACCTGCCCCTAATTTTAAAAGCAGTTTATCCGTTCCGTTATTTAATTCTGCCATGATTTGCCGATCAAGCCGCGGATTTAAAACTGCCTTGATATTGTTTTTTAATTCCTGTACACTGCGTGCTCCAACCAGAGCGGTAGAAACAGCAGGATTGGAAACAGCCCAGTTTATTGCCAGTTCCGGCATATTCATTCCGATTTTTTTCATTACTTCACGAATAGCGGACAGAGCTTCTGTAGTTTCTTCCTCTGCGCCTGCTTCGCCGTGGCGGCATTCTTTATTTTTTTTACTGTTAAAATGCCGGGTTCTTCTCTGCATAACCGGAACATCATCAAGGCTCGGGTAAATATCAGCCAGCAGACCCTGAAGTAAAGTCATATAACCGATAATTCCAATTTTATTTTTTTTTAAAAATGGAATGGTATGGAATTCGATAGCGCGGGTAAGCAGACTGTAGGGAAGTTCATTCGCGCAAATATCCGGTAAAAATTTTTTTATTTCTTCCATTTTGGAAACAGCAAAATTACTGACGCCTATATACCGTATTTTACCTTCTTTACGCAAATTCTGCAGAGCAGAGAAAGCTTCCCTCACATCCGGGCAGATTTTTTTTTCGGTAAAATGAGCAATGGAATGCGGAGTTATGGGCCAGTGCACCATGTAAAGATCAATATAATCCGTTTCCAGCCGCTTTAGTGACGCTTCAAGATGCTCCCGCAACACTAAGGGCTCAGTGTTGGAAGGAGATATTTTAGTGCCGATTACCACTTTATCCCGGGGTAGATCTTTAAGAGCCTGCCCTAAAGATGATTCACTGCGTCCGTCATTATAGGCTTCAGCTGTATCAAAATAATTTATTCCATAATCTACAGCAGCATGCACAATATCATTTACATCATTCTGATTCTGTTCACCCCAATAGTTACCGCCGCCGAAAGCCCAGCAGCCCATGCCGAGTACGGCAAGCTGCAAATCGCTATTTCCGCATTTTCTTAATTCAATTTTATTCATTTTTTCTCCCAGGAAAATTTATTTGTAAAGGACAAC
>DNNS01000736.1 GCA_003497555.1 Spirochaetia bacterium | reverse complement strand
CGGGTGGTTAAATTTATATTTTCGAAGGGGGGAAAGAGAAAAACCGCATTGTCAGGCATTTCCCGCAGATCAAATCCATACGCGTACCCAAGAAAAAAATCGCACCCCATAAATCTTGGAAATTTGCGAAAAAACAGCTATTCATATTAATATATAAACGCTGTTGAAAGGAAAATAATGAGTAACGCTTTTTACCTGATTTTGTTATTTTGTTCAGCCTATTTAATCGGCAGTCTGCCCTTTTCGTATCTGATTGCCAAAAGCTGCGGAGTTAATCTGTTTAAAGCCGGTTCGGGAAATATCGGCGCCACCAATGTTATGCGCTCCTGCGGAAAACTGCCCGGCATTCTCGCCTATTTGCTCGATATTTTTAAAGGTTTTGCTGCAGTCAAGATCTGTCTTTTCTTATCTGATTTTTTCGGGTTTATTTCCGCCGGCTGGTATCTTGCTGCCCAAGTGGCCCCGTTTTCAGCCATAATCGGTCACATGTTCCCGATTTTTCTTAAATTAAAAGGCGGTAAGGGTGTTGCCGTTTCCGCAGGAATTTTTTTTGCCTATGTTACCCTGCCCATGACTGCGGTATTTATAATTTTTTTATCTGTTGTTTTTATCACCGGTTATGTGTCGCTTGGTTCCATTACAGCCGCAGCTCTTCTCCCGGGCTTTGTTTTTCTTCACGATCTGCTGGCTGAAAAATTTTTTCTGTTTGATCGGCTGCGCACCGGACTGCAGGCTTCTCATTTTCTTGCAGTGCTTTCCTTCTGCTCTCTAATCTCGGTACTGATCATAATAAAACACCGTTCCAATATAAACCGTCTGCTTAATGGTACGGAAAATTCCTTTAAAAAGAAAACATAATGAAACCCCGGGCGGCAATAATAGGAAACGGCAGCTGGGGTACTGCTTTTGCCCTCACCATCAGACAAGCCTGCCAAACCAGCCTGTGGGGGCCTATACCGGAAGAAATTGAAAGCTGCAGCAGGCAGAATGAAAATCTGCGTTATCTTCCGGGCTTCAAACTTGATGGAATAAATATCAGTCCGGATATATCAAAAGTTTTAATCCCGGAAACGGATTTTGTCATTATTGCCATTCCTACCAAATTTTTACGCAAAACCCTTGATGCCATTAAAAATTATTTTTTACCGGGTTATTCCGTTATAAGTCTGGTAAAAGGCGTGGAAGATGAAAGTTTTAAAACTCCGCTCGATATTATAAAAGAAGTAACCGGTTGTTTAAAACTTTCTGTTATCTCCGGGCCTTCGCATGCCGAAGAGGTTGCCTGCCGCAAGCCGGCTGCGGTTGTGTGTTCCTCCTGCAGTAAAAAAAACGCCCGGCGTATACAGGAATGTTTTTCTTCAGACACCTTGAGGATATATACCAACACCGATACCCGCGGTACGGAAATTGCAGGCGCTGTGAAAAATGTTATTGCCATAGCCGCCGGTATAGTTGACGGGCTTGAATTGGGCAGTAATGCCAAAGCTGCCATGATGACCAGAGGCCTGGTGGAAATGATCCGTTTTGGAACTTTTTTCCGCGCCCGGAAAGATACTTTTTTCGGACTGGCCGGGATCGGTGATCTTATTACAACCTGCGCCAGCGGATTTTCGCGCAACCGCCATGTCGGAGAACAGGCTGCCAGAGGCAAAACGCTCCCCGAGNNTCCCCGAGATAGAATCTTCCATGAATATGATTGCCGAAGGAATTAATACCGTACAGGCAGTTATGCATTTAGCGCGTAAAAAAAAAATCAGCATGCCAATTTCCGAAGCGGTTTATAAAATTCTGTTTAACGGCAAGGATTCCAAAGAAACCGTGCGTGAACTTATGACCCGAGACCCAAAAGACGAGTAATTTTTTTGGCAGCGCAGCAGATAAAAAAGGTCTGTTATTTTACTGTTTTACGGATGATCCTTCTTCATCCTTCGCTCTATCGGCCTCTTTTTTCCTATCTGTTTACGGTAATCAGATATTTTTTTTTCCCGCAATATGAAACCATGCTTCTGCGCCGGCGGCGGGTGGTTAATGTTGATCATGAACTTGATGTTCTTATTCCTTACAGGCCGCAATATGCCGGGATATATTTAAGTTTTATTCATATGTGGATTAAATCCCTGCAGTTTATGTATACGGAATTCGGGGGCAAATCCATTCCGTATATTGCAGATTTTTTCCGGCAGCTCGGATTTTTATACCGTGAGGCTTATGCTGTTTACCGGGTCTGCCAGTCTACAACCCGCCGGCCGAAAAAAATCTCATCATGGCGCGTTCTGCTCATTCATCTGGCAGACCCGCATCTGCATTGTGTGCCGAGCCTGCATGTACTGGTAGTATGCTTCACCTGGATTAAAATGAGGGATTTTCTGCTGCAGGAAAAATCCGGAAATTACCATAAAACGCTTGATGCTTTATATGAAGAAGCTCTGGTAATAATCGAAACAATTATTTACATGAAGCAGCACAGCCTTAACTGCATTGCTGCCGGGCTTTTTGTTTTTTCCAGGCTTTTCCCTCATTGCGGATTTTCTGCAGAAAAATTCTGCTCTGAGCTTTTTACCAGGCTGGAAAAACCGTCATGTAAAAATGAGGTTACCGCTGCCATGGTATCAACATATCAAAAACTTGACAGTGCATATAAATATTATACATCCTGCGGCTGCGGTGATTATAAAACCGTATTGCTTGATTTTTTAACGGAAAAGCCGAAACACAATATCTTTATTAATTCTTAACACAAAAGAAATATAATAACAAGCAAGAGAAGTTTTATTATGAATCTGCTGGTGCTTTCCGATTTTCATCTGTGTAACGGCGATAAATTCGGGACTTTCGGCTGGAAATCACGTGAATTTAAAAAAATTCTCAAACGCCTTGTAAAACATTATAACATTGAACAGATAATACTAAACGGAGATATTTTTGAATTATATAAATACAATTACTCCGACATTGCAGCGGAATATCCAAAACTGATAAAATTTATCAACAAGAAAAAACTTTTTATTTATATCAGAGGCAACCATGACTGGGTATGCGATTACGGCCTGGAAAATTATACTATAGAAAATTCAAAGATGGAAAAAATATATTTTGAACACGGGCATGAAGCCGATTTATGGAACGGCACCCTGCCGGGACGTGTAATCGGCAGATTGCTGTTTCGGTTTTTAAAAATTCTGGTAAATATAAATTTTTTTCGCAGTATATATTTGCGTATTGTAGAAATAGATGCTGAAATTAATCATATTCCGCGCCGCTACAACTCCTGGCGCTATCTTCAGTATGCGCTTAACCTGCTGAAAAAATACGACATGGTGGTATTAGGGCATACCCATAAAATCGAAACCCACGAGTGCCGTTATCTTGGCAAAAAAAAAGTATACCTGAATTCCGGAGCATGCACACTCGGCAAGTTTGAAGGATTGTTCATAGATTCCGAAACGCTTAAATACGAAATCATTAAACTCAAATAAAAAACATCAGGGTTTTTCATCTTAACCGGGAAAATCATACAAACCCCGAAATAAAATTTTCAATTTAAATTTTTCATAAATTTTTCATATCCTTGAAAAAAAATTAATTTTCCGGTACAATGTAGGCACAAAATTAGTCTGGAGGCTTTATGTTATCTAAAATTCTTCTGGCACTGACTGCCCTGACAATCGGGCCGGGTTCCATGCTTATGGCGGCAGAAAATTCCGTTCCTGCCGAATGGTGGATCTCGCCGATCGCAGCTGTTATTGCCCTTGTTATTGCTCTTGTTCTTTTTTTCATGATGAAAGCAGAGCCTGAAGGCACTGACCGCATGAAAGAAATTGCCAATTATGTAAAAGAAGGCGCCATGGCCTATTTAGGAAGACAATATAAAGTAGTTACAATTATTTTTATTGTACTTCTGTTAATATTCGGTGTTCTTGCCTATCTTGGCATTCAAAATCCGTTTGTTCCTATTGCTTTTTTAACCGGCGGTTTTTTCTCGGGTTTATGCGGTTTTTTAGGCATGAAAACCGCAACCGCTGCATCAAACCGCACGGCCCAGGGAGCTTCCCAGTCTTTAAATAAAGGCCTGCAGATTGCTTTCCGCAGCGGGGCAGTAATGGGCCTGATAGTCGTAGGTTTCGGCCTGCTTGATATTTCCATCTGGTACCTGGTTCTTACCAAACTTGTTTATACTGCCGAACACATGACCAACGGCTTATATTTTATCGGTCTTACTCTGGTAAAAGCCGGAATGAACGAACATCATAAACTTTTTGAAATTACCACCACCATGCTTACCTTTGGTATGGGCGCATCCACCCAGGCGCTGTTTGCCCGTGTCGGCGGAGGTATTTTTACCAAAGCTGCTGATGTAGGCGCAGACCTGGTCGGTAAAGTCGAAGCAGGCATTCCCGAAGATGATCCCCGTAACCCTGCTACTATTGCTGACAATGTCGGAGATAACGTAGGAGACGTTGCCGGAATGGGTGCAGACCTTTATGAATCATACTGCGGTTCCATTCTTGCTACCGCTGCTCTCGGGGCCTCTTTAACCGCTGTAGAAGCCAGCGGTATGACAATGACCAAAGCTGTTATTGCACCCATGATAGTGGCAGCGCTTGGGATTCTGCTTTCTATTGTTGGAATTTTCATGGTACGCACCAAAGAAAATGCCTCGCAAAAAACCCTGCTGCGTGCGCTTTTTACCGGAACATTCGGTAGTTCCGTACTTATTCTTTTGGCTTTGGCAGGAATGGCTTATTTTCAGTGGATTACCTGGGGACTTTTCGGTTCAGTGGTTTCCGGGCTTATTGCCGGCGTAATTATCGGACAGGCTACAGAATATTACACTTCTGATGAATACACCCCCACCAAAGGCATTGCAGAAATGGCTAAACAGGG
>DNNS01000583.1 GCA_003497555.1 Spirochaetia bacterium | reverse complement strand
AGAAAACAGTATTATATGCCGGTGTTGTCTTTTACAAATAAATTTTTCAGGGAGAAAATATTAATTGCTGAAAGTAGACCCGGCGGCTACCGCCCTGGGAGGGTTTTTGGGCATTAGCCGCCAGGATCTTTGAAACATATACTTAAATTTTAATTACTTTTTAAAAAAAGTCAAATTTTTATAAAAAAAGTGCTTTTTCAGGCAGAATTCAGGACATTATGGACAATATTAATAATAAATAAATTTATTTACAATCAAAACAGTTATAATGCGGCAATTGTTTCTTTTTTAAGTTTTTCCACAAATTGCGAATAACTATTATAATCATTTATTTCTTTTTTAAGATCTTTCAGTTTTAATACTTTAGTGAAATAAATACCCAGGCTGTTAAGCCAGTAATTGTCAACAGCGAGAAGACTGCGCATGATGTCTGAAGCTGGACGCGGGGAATGACTGCTGATTTTATTTTCCAGCACCGGCGCGATCATGTCAAAAATATCCTTATCTATGATATTTTCAACCGCTTCCAGTGATGAAGCCCTGATATTATTATCAGGACTGTTTAACCCGAACAGGGGCGTATCGATTTTCTGTTCTTTATAAAGATAATTAAGAAAATTAAAAATAAAGCGCAGGCGTTTTTTAATAATTTTATTTTTCTCATCGTGGAAAATTCCGGAAAAAACCGTATCGTATTCGCGGAAAGACGCAATGTCGTCATAATCACGAAACAGATTATTGTTTTCACAGGCAATAATTTCTTTTATTTCTGATTTCAGGTTTTCGTTATATGGCAGGTTAAAGGCCGGTATGCATTCGGCAATACGGAAACGGGAAAATTCCATACCAGGGACATTAATAATCTTTTTCAGGAAATTAATGATTTCAAGCTGGCAGGCTTCGCTTTTTTCAGGCATTACCGACAGGCAATTGATTAAAAAAGCAAATTCCTTGGTATTATCAGAATAAGCCGGCATGGCAGAAATAACCGCTGCATTAACCAGTTTTAAAATATCCCTGTTTTTGGATGCTGCAATTTTCTTAATATAAAATCCATGGTATTCCCGCCGGGGAACAACATATTCCAGCAATTCCTCCTGAATAGCCGCGGAAGAAATATGCAGCAGGGCATTAATATAGTTTTTTGCCAAAGCCGGACCATCGATTTTTAATTTTAGATCAGGCAGAAAAATAGAAAGCTTTTCATCGCCGGTATTGGCCAGTTCATCAAGAATAGTACAGACATTTTCGCGGCTGCTCTTGCTGACGGCATTTCTGATAAAAGTTTCAGCTTGCAGAGCAAGCTCATGATTGCCGGAAATATAGAGCAGGAAAGCAGAACGGATCTGGATGCGGAAAGAAGGATCAAATAAAAACGGCAGTAAATTTTTCTGCAGAGAGATAAACGACAGATATTTCTGCGCCCAGGTCAGGTAAAAAATTTTTGTTTCTTCTTTATGCTTCAGCCTGATTAACTCGGATTTGTCCAGAATTTTCTGACTGCATTCTCCGGAAAAATAGTTAAAAATTCTTCTGGTCATTTTGGGATTAAAATGTATATCTATCAGACCGGCAACTTCTTCGGCATATTTGGTGGTTTTGAAAGAAGAAAGCGTTTCCAGGGCAAATACAGCCATCTGTTCGTTTTCTCCTTTTAACAGCGGTAGCAGGTGTTTGTCAGCTTCATTTTCATTCAGATTTTTAAGGGATTCCAGCATATCGAGTTTACGCGGTGAGTTTTCATCAAGATTTATCAGCAGGTTATTAATATAGGCATTACGTACCAGCAGGGCATAAAATATCATCAGGCCCGAAAGCAGCAAGGAAACAAATACCGACTGCCAGGGAGATACCAGGCCGCTTTTTACAAAAAACAACAGNNCGCTGAAAGGCTCCCGAGTGAACTTAAAATATTACTGACAAAGATTATTGCCTTGTCGCGGATTTTTTCGCTTAAGGCATTAAAAAACGGCTGAAATGAGGGAAAATGAAAAGCCTCTTTTGTTATATAATAGGTTAGTCTTCCGAAAACCGCAGGAGCAAAAGAAAATTTTACAGCCATTACTGCCCAGGAAATAAAAAAAGCGGGCGGGAAAATCTGAAAAATTCCGGTGGCTCCAAAACGGTTGATTAACCGGGAGGTAATAAAAAATTGAAGTATAAAAGCCGCAATATTGGAAATACCGCGGATGGTTCCGAAAACAGCGGTAACAGCATCGCGGTCTGTGGTCTGCTGATTGACATTGAACATATAAATAAAATCAAAATGCAGAACCAGAAAAAAAGTCAGAAAACTGAGTAACCCCATCAGCAGAAACATGGGATCTTTACAAAAGTTAGTCATACTGATCTTCATATCATCTGTAAAATTAAAAGAGTTTTTGACCACTGACTGCTGCTTGAGATTTCCGAACCTGTCCAGAACAAAGACCGCTAAAAACATACCGGCAAACAGCAGGCCTATCCAGATAAAATAGAGATTTTCGGTATTCCCGGTTATACGCAGTATATACCTGGTGCAGACCCCGGCAATACCGGTACCCAGCATGGCGCCCGAAGAAAAAACGGGAAACAGTCTTTTAGTCTGGCGAATGTCATTTACTTTGTCGCTGATATTAAGCAGTACGCTGCGTAAAATTGTAAAAAAAGCATAGGTAAAAATAAATATTGAAGCTATAAAAAAAAGATAGCCGATTTTAACCAGAAAAATGTTAGCAGCTAATAATCCGATTGCCATGGTGAAAACTATCAGTACCGCCTTTTGTATGGAAAAAGCCGCATAGAAAAAATTAAGGCTCAGAGAAAGGGCAATGGTAATAAGGGAAGTAAAAATAAAGCCGATGGAGATATTATTTATTCCGAATTGTCTGATGAATAATGATTCACAGGCATTTAATCCAAGACAGGATCCGAAAGAATTAATGAAAAACAGGGTAAAGAGGAAAAAAACCTTTCGGCCTTCGCCCACATGAATAT
>DNNS01000702.1 GCA_003497555.1 Spirochaetia bacterium | reverse complement strand
TCTATGGTTTGGTAGTTTTGCTTAAGAGCCAGCTGAAAACGCTGACGGTTTTGCGGCGATGTACTGAAATACGACGGTTCATTAAAAAGCTCGTAAAAAAACGGAGTAAATCCGCGGTCCACCATGAGACGTGCTCCATATTCCCAAAAACGGCGAAGATAAGACATGCCTTCTTCGGTGTCAGTATTAAATGGCAGCCAATGCTGTTTGTATGAAGGATTCATTTTGGCGGCTGGCGGAAAGCCTGGCATTTCGGTGAGTTTTCCATGCACATGCGGAAACAGGGTAAAATCAACGTAAAGCGGCAGATGTATTTCTTGTAAAAATGAAAAAAGGCGTTTGAATGATTCCGGCTTGCGGTTCCAGGCCACATTTTGGTCAAACTCCAGCATCCAATCGCCAGGCACAAAAAATCCCATACTGTCAAAACCCAGGCGTTGACAAGTTTCATAGTCAGGCAGTTTTTCATAGATCCATTTATATTTTTCATGATAACCGATAGTCGGCGGTCCTTCCACGCCTTGATCCGGCGCAGCTGATACTTGCGTGCCGATGATAAAGCGCGGTTTGCCATTTACCACCAGATTCGGCCCTTCAATGCTTATCCGGGCATTTTTGGGCATAAGCAAGCGCTGCGGGATTTCTTTAAATTCACAAAAACTTTCATCATCCATTATGGTTTGTTTTTTAATCTTGATGGTCTGGCGTTGCAGGGAAATATCAGCAATAGATATTCCCGCGCGGGGAATATCGCTGTTTGCAAATTGCAGCCAGAGTGCTTTTATTGAGTCCAACTCTTTTTTTCGGGGATTGAAAAGATGAAACGGTATTTCCGTTTTCTGCCAGGTCGTACTGTCACTGTCAATGGCGCCATGGTCAATGAATTCCCGGCATTTGATATAGTCTGACGAGTATTCTTCTGCATTTGCGGTAAAAAAATCCAGACGCACCTGTATTTGTTGCCCGCCACAGTTTACTCCGAATGAATCGTTGCCGCTGTTTAAATAAAAAACTAGGGCATATTGCTCCGGCTGATCAACATTTAGCAGCAAAGCATGTTCAGATAGCCGGCAGTTCATTTTCATGAAGCCAAAAGGCGCCGCGCCTTTATATGTCAGGCTGATATGCGGTCGTGGATCAGCAGATAGTAACGGCTCAACGCCTTTGCCGCTGAACAGCGCCCATTGCTCCGGCAGGGCATCGGAAAAAATGGACAAACTTGTATCAGGTGCGGAAAAAAGCGGATTGGCGATAAAAAATATTAGCCCCGACATTAGATTGAAAAGAATTTTTTTTCTAATCATAAAATACCTCCATATAATATGTCATTATGATAAAAGAATCACAAAAACGCTAATCAATTTTTCTTTTTTCTATTTAACCAGAATGAAAATAAATTATTTTTTAAAAGTTTAACCGAGCGGCAGCCAAACACTCATTTTTGAAATGCCGCGGTTAGCCCAGACAAAATAAGGTATCAGCCGAATTTTCTGTTTTTTCATAGAAAAATTTTTTGTTTCCTGATAAAGTTTTCCTTTCCAGTTTGTTTTTCCGGAAATTAGCGCGATAGTTTCCAGAATATTAATTCCGCCCAAAAGTTGCGGTTCATATTTTACTGTAAATTTGGCATTGCGCGGTATATGTACCTGCGAAATATCTGTATTTTTCGGCAAATCCGGAGATTCCAGGCAGTAAATGATCGGGCCGCAGGCAACAGCAGCCTGGTTTACCGCAGATTCCACATAAGGATGAGCTGTAAGCAGGCGCGGTTTGAAAGGTAAATTCAAAGTAACAGTGTCTCCGGTTTTCCAGATACGGGAGAGTCCGGCATAAGAAACCGGCTTTAAATTTTTTGTAATTTTTTTTCCATTTACAGCAAGCGTTGCGCCTTCCGCCCACTCCGGAATGCGCAGCTGTAGTGATAATTTTTCCTTACCGGCTTTTTCAATATAAAAAATTATTTTACCGTGCCAGGGGTAATTTGTTTCCTGCCGTAAAGTAATACTGCCTCCTCCGGTAAATGTTCCTTCAAATCTGCTGGAGCCGTACATATTCACGGCCAGGCCGCTGCTGGTTTGGGTATACATAAAATTATGCATGCCCGCAACTGTACGCAGCAAATTGGACGGACAGCAAATATGCTTTTCTCCAGGCTGAAAACGCTCATAAGCGTCCTGCGAGAGTAATTTGTGATCGCGGCCGAACCAGCGTAATGGATTGGTGTAAAACCAGCTTTTCCCTTCAATACCGATTCCGGAAATAATACTGTTGTAAATGGTGTTTTCCATAATATCAGCATATTTCACTTCGCCGTTAAGCAGCAGCATACGGTAATTCCACATAAAATTACCGATTTGTGCGCAGGTTTCATTATACGCGCTAAAGCCCGGAAGATCATACCGATGCCCCACTGCTTCATGCACCTGATCTGCAGTCCAGGGATTTTCTCCGTCGCGCACATGAAAGCCGCGATGTACAGCAGCAGCTCCGCCGGTAATATAAAGCTTGGTAAAGGCAACATCTTCCCACAATTTTTGCAGAGATTTTTTCAGGGATACATCGCCTGTTTCCATAAAAGCATCAGCTGCGCCGGCATACAAATATGACCAGAAAACCGAATGTCCGGCTACTTCGGTTTCCTGCCGGAGTGGAATGCGCGTTTGATTAAGATCCCCCCCGCCTGCTCCGTCATGATTGGTCGGCGGAATCGGACGGTCAGCCTCCGGCAGATCTTCAAGGAATATGCCCTGCCTGATATTTATACTTCCTTGGTCGTTTAGGTCTCCGGCCTGGCGCATGCGCGAGCGCGGAGCCGATCCGCGCATGTCAATAAAGCAGTTTGCCAGATCAAGATATTTCTGCGCGCCGGTTATCCGGTACAAATCCACACAGGCCATTATGTAAGAAGGATTAATTCCGAAATGCGCATAACGGAGGTTTTTCGGCATGAAAAAAGCATGCAGAAAATCTGCGCATTTTACCGCAATGTCCAGAAAGTTATTTTGCCCGGTTGCAAGCTTATGCGCGCAGGCCGCAGTGATCATATGCCCCATAACATAAAGCTCATGATGATGAGGCGAAAGAAAACGCTCTTTATACCGCAAAATTTGGGTAGCAATGTACCCGTCTTTATCCTGGGCTTTGCCTATCAGACTGATGATCGGGTCAAGCTCCTGCAGTATTTCTTGATCGCCGGTTTGAGTATAAATATAACACTGCGCTTCCATCCATTTATAAAGAAATTCATCCTGCCACTCAGTACCGTAAAAATCGCCTTTTTTTATCCCGGCTTTAACTTCAAAATTATGAATACAGCCTGTTCCCCGGGGATCTTCAAAAGATTTTTTTAAATGCGGAATTGTTGTCTTTCGGCACTGTTCAAAACGATCTTTCCAGAAGCCATTTTCCCACTTTACAGAAAAAAGATCTGTACTATGCTGCGAAGCAAAGGGGCTTTCCGTTTTTCCGTAAGCGCTGCTGCTTTTAGGTATTATCATTTTTTTCTCCTTATGACGGTTTAATAATAAAATAAATATCGTATTTCTTGTCTGGCTTTTTTAAGGTCTACCCTAAAAAAGTCTTGACTTTTTTAGGGTATAGTGTAAAATAGCCGGCATGACCAACCGTGCTGTATACAAAAAAATATTCGCCGCCCTGCTTTCCAGAAAATCCATGATTTTTATTGCCGGGCCCAGACAATGCGGCAAAACCACTCTGGCTAAAAATATCTGCGCTAATCAGGTGCTGGTAATCAGCGCTCCGCGTTTTTTTGCCGGGCTTCCTTAAAAAATATTCATCCAAAATGTTCATTGCGGCGGCAAGAAAAAATAATAATTGTTTCATAAAAACAATCCTAATTAATTATTTTTTCGCCAACAATATTCCAATCTGAAGAAATTAACCAATTTACAAATAAAGCTGCAGAAAATAAATAATAATTAAACTTATGCATATATTTTATTATGAGGCGCTTCGAGGTTTCGAGTTTTTTTGTAAATGAGACGATGCGGATTTTGCCGAAGCTATTAGAGATTTTGCATAGTGCACAAGATCGTTTTCAGAAAAACGGTAAGCGGGAAATTGAACCGTAAGCGATGCGCAGGGTATTCCGTTATCAAGCACTGCAGTCGATACCGCCATAATGTCGGCTTCATATTCTCCGCGGTTAAGCGCATATCCGTTTTCTTTGGCGCGCATAAGTTCTTCCAAAACGGCTTTTTTAGTGATAAGTGTTTTATCGGTGAATCGCCTGAGATCGGCAGTTTCTACATATTCACGGATCATGGTTTCCGGATACGCAGAAATAATCGCCTTGCCCGCGGCAGTGACATGCGGAATATATGACGTTGTATAATCATCGGCAATGCGTATATTTTTATCAGATTGAATGCGTTCAATAAAAATAACGCGTTTTTGTTCTAGAATACCAAGAAGAGTCATTTCGCCGTATGCAGCAAAAAGTTCGTTCATTGGTTCTCTGCATGCTTCCATTATCGCCGCGTTTTTGTTTTTAATTTTTTCCGCAAGAAGTGAAAGTTTCTGTGATGCACTATATGCCTTGCGTGGGTTTTTCAAAATATACCCTTCCGTGTAAAGCGAATTAAAGAATAACGTCATGTTGGAACTGGGCATATCAAAATGTTCTGCGGCGTCGGATATTTTTATATCCCCTGACTGCACGATATATTCAAGAATTTTAAGGCCTTTTGAAAATGATTCAATTACCCGCATATTATTTCCTGATAGATATACGCTTTATATCATAGTATTCACCAAGAGCGTGCCGGCTGGCGTCCTTTCCGTAACCGCTCTGTTTAAGCCCGCCGTGCGGAAGTTCAATTGCATAACGAATACCGTTAACAATGATATTTCCGAATTGTAACTCTCTTACTGCTGAAAGTGCGCGGGAGAGATTTTCTGTGAACACATACGCCGATAGCCCCGCATTGTTATTATTAGCCGCATCGAATATCGTGTTATTATCCGTAAACGAAACAATCGGCATAACAGGGCCGAATATTTCTTCTTCACAAATACTCATTTGAGCCGATGCATCGCGAATAATAGTGGGTTCAATAAAATATCCTTTGCGCGGTATTCGTTTTCCGCCGCAAACAATTTTCGCTCCGTGTGTTATCGATGATGAAACTGAAGCAAGAATACGCGTGAGCGCTTTTTCCGAGTTTACCGGCTGAATTTCCGGCGCACCTTCGCCAAGAGGCTTATATGTTTGCGCAATATCTTTCGTTTGTGCAATGAATCCTTCATATCGTGACGCATGAACAAACACACGGTTCGGTGCAACGCATATTTGCCCTGCATTTGAAAATTTTAATTCAGCAATTGATTTGGCGGCAAGAGTTAAATCTGCATCTTCAAAAACAATAACCGGCGCGTTTCCGCCAAGTTCCACAGAATAGCGTTTGATGTTTGTAAGTGAATTTTTTATCATTGCCATTCCGCCCTGTGTTGAACCAATCATGGTGAGAAGCCGCGGCACCGTGCTTTCAGCAAGCGCACGATATAGCGGCTCTCCCCCGCCAAGGATAATATTGATCGTACCTGAAGGAAATCCGCACTGGGAAAAAAGTTCTCCGACAAACGCGGTTGCCAGCGGTGTTTGCGTTGACGGCTTGATAACGGCAGTGTTGCCGGTTGCAAGAACGGGGCCGAGTTTATAGCCAAGATTTAAAAGCGGGAAATTCCATGCCAAAAATGCACCGACCACACCGACAGGTTCATAGGAAAGATAGTCAAACCACCGGCCGTTTGGATCGGGAATTATTTCTGCATAGTGACGTTTCACTTCTTCGATGTAGAATGAGAGACAATCAGTGAGCATAGTGAAATCATAGTCTGCATTTTCTTTTGTTTTTCCCGTTTCAGATATGAGAAGCGAGATAATTTCTTTTTTATGAAAAAGTATTT
>DNNS01000172.1 GCA_003497555.1 Spirochaetia bacterium | reverse complement strand
AATAAATTTTCCAGGGAGAAAAAATGTTAACAGATACAAACGTCTGGATAGGTTCATGGCCGTTTGCCAAAACCGGCATCAGTGATATTTCACACCTTTCCGCACATCTTGAAAAAGAGGGAATTGACCGGGCATGGGTTGCGCCTCTTGATGCAATTTTTTATTCTGATTGTGGTATCGGCAATGACACATGGTTGCCTGAAATATGCAGGCATAAGCAGCTCCGGCCGGTTGCTGTAATCAATCCGTCAATGCAAAACTGGCAGGACACTATAATCAAAGCGGAAAACGAGTGGGGTGTCAGGATTATCAAGCTTGTGCCCGGGTATCATTTATATAATTTGGCTTCAGAAAATATTTTTGCCTGTGTGGAATATGCAATAAAGGAAAATATTCTTATTTCCATACAAATACGCATGGAGGATGAAAGACGCCATCATCCGTTGATGAAAGTTCCCTCCTGCAGCATTGATGACATCAGACGGCTGGTCAGGCGCTATCCGGAAACATTATTCCATATAGCAAGCGCATATTTTTCAGAAGCAGTATTATTGAAAGATTTAAATAATATAATTCTGGAAATATCGGGTATTGAGCATCTTGATACAGTTAATACAATAGGAAAATATTTGCCTTATAATCGTCTCTGTTTCGGAAGCCATACGCCTCTTTATTATACCCGTTCTGCCATATTAAAAATTCAGAAATCAACATGCAGCGCTGAAGATCTTGAAATTGTCAAAACGGGCGGCAAGCTGAGGGATTATTTAAAAAATTTTTAAGCTCCGGATATTATGATTTAATCCGCTGCAGGAAGTTTTTAAATTGAAGAAAGGAGTATATTTCTAACAGTAAAAATAATACGGTAATAAACCTTCTGCGGCATGTCTGGAATCAGGATTTAAATATCTTTTTAAGCAATTTTTAATTTGCCATTATTCCTGGAGAATATTATAATTTTTCCGGAGTAAATTTTAAATTATTAAAAATTTTATCTGTAAATTATATACAGCGAAAACAATGTAAATACCAGGATACATAAACTACCGCCAGCAGAGCCGGTGGTTTTCTTTTGGGTGATAACAATTTTTATGAAAATTTTCAGGTATATAGTTATAATAATTCCCGGACAGTATTTAAAGAAAAAAAACACACCATTGCCGAAGACTCAGTGTGTACCGGGCGGCATTAATTATGTATAAAAACATCAAATACACCCTGATTGCGGATGATCTTGAAAAAAAAATCCGGACAGGAGCATTAAAGGGTTTTCTTCCGCCTCTGCATGAAATTATCGATATTTATCATACTACGCAAAGTACTGCGACTAAAGCAATACGGATTCTCAAAAAAAAAAGACTGATAACGTATAAACCCGGAATCGGCAATATGTTACCCGGGGCAGGCGATTTTACTGTTCGGCAAAATGTGCGGCCGCAATTACGGATCGCCTATTTCTGCCCCTTGAATGTATTGTCGCCTTTCAAGCATGACTATATATTTAACAGTCTGAGCGGGGTTATTAACAGCTGCCGGGAGTATGGATCTGTAGTTGAAATATTTAATTCACTGGATTCCGATAATGAAAAAACGCTGCGGGAAATTATCGGTTCAAAAACCATTGACGGTATTATCTATGATCCGCTGTACAAAATTACAAATAAAACCATAATCCGGCTTTTTAAAAAATCCCGTAAACCTGTAATATTAATCGGAGAAAATTCCCATAAAAATTTTACTAATATCGATTTTTCCGACAGAATGATCATAAAAACCATCCATGCGCATGCAGATCTGAACAGGAATACCTATCTATTAAGCTATGTTTCCGGCAATGAATGGATGCAGCAGAGAGAAGAATGGTTTAAAAAATTTTTCAGGAATAAAGCGGTAATTTTACGCGACCCCGGGCAATATACCCTGCTGTATGACAACGAGAAAATTTTAAAACATATCGGATATAATTTAGTTAAAAATAATTTTCATACCATAAAATATCCTGCCACTATCATCGGGATTAATCATTTGCTGGCTTACGGGGCAATGAGATTTTTTTTACATAAAAAAATCAAAATTCCAGACGCGGTTTCAATAATCGGGATTGACAGTTCCAGTATGCATCCGTTAATTACAACTGTAAAACTTAATCTTAAAAAAATAGGCTACTTTGCAGCTTTACTGATGCATAAAAAATATTTTGAAATTGCAAATGGAAAAATTTTTCATATCCGGATACCTGGAATATATAAACAGGGTATCACTTCATGATTATTGATTAAATACATATCTAAATTCCCTACTATACTAAGATTTTTAATCATTTTTAAACTAATTTTACTTATTTTTCACCTTGACAAATTTAAAAAAATGAAATACAATAAATAATATGAAACGTTTCATATATCGTTTCATATTATTTATTGGAATCCTAAAATGGCTCATGTCTTTTCTATTCGCGGTTTTAACATGTGCGAATCACTACTGCGCCATAATGAATCCCAGCTGCGTACCTTTATCCGCAGAATGAAAACTTTAAATTTAAATTATTTAATAATTCATTACGACTATGGCTGGAAGCGCTACCAGGAAATTATTAAAGAAGAAACTCAAAAAGCTGGAGTGGATGTCTGCCTTATGGTATTCGGCCCAAGAAGTTTCTGGAAATATACAAAATGGAATCCTGAATGGTTTTCGCGCAAGGAGGATGGCTCTCTGTATACAAACCTTTTGGAATGCGAAACACTCCCCTGTTCAATTAATGCCGATGGGTTAAATGCATTCTCTGAGGGAT
Organism: Spirochaetia bacterium; assembly: GCA_003497555.1. Classification (GTDB taxonomy): domain Bacteria; phylum Spirochaetota; class UBA12135; order UBA12135; family UBA12135; genus UBA12135. The sequence goes on along the minus strand of DNNS01000172.1, from coordinate 5,688 downwards.
GCAAGCAGTGGATCAGAGAAGTACCCGGCTGGATTAAGCATATCCATATGCGTTCTGCGGATGGTATTGACTACTGCGAGTGCCCACGCTGCCGGCTTTTAAGCGCCGCTGATAAATGGCAGCCTTTTATTGATATCTTCGCCGCGCAGGCTAAATCTCTTGCTCCGGAAAAACAAATAGAAGTTGATATTTACACCAAACGCTATCTTTTACCATCCGCAACCACAACGCATGAGCAACAGATAGACCGCATTATGTTTGACACTTTTTTCCGGGATTATTATACGCCATTGGATCAACTTTCGCGCTACAGCTCTCTTCCTCCAGAAATGATTTCCGGTAATGAGAGAACTGATACAGATAGAAATATTTACCTGTTTTCCAAACTGAGAGAATGGACGCAGAAAATTCCCGGAAAAGTATATATTTTTGAAAATCTCATGGGCCAGGGCAGACTATCGGTCAATCCGTACATTGACTACTGCTTGAGCCATGATCTGCTGCTATACAGAAGTCTTGGTATAACCGGAGTGTTTTACGAAGCTTATGAGCCGGGCTATTTTCATTTTCAGGATTCATTTAATTATCTCACTTCCTGCCTTAGTGATCCGGAACAGGCCCTGTCATATAAACCATCAAAGACTGAGCTTAAAATCCGGGATAGCGCATTGAATAACGAATTCGTAACCTTCTATCCGGAACATTTTGCCGAAGAGCCTCTGCGTACGCATTTGAAAAATTGCCGCGATTATTTCAGTCAACCGGATGCTCAAAAACTCAAACGACTGCTCGAATTTGTCTTTGCAAACGAAGAAAAATTTGATCCTCTGTTTTCTTGTTTTCATGCGGCGCAATATGGTCTAAAAAAAGGATGCTGCGATCCAGGAGCTGTAAGCGCGGAAGCGAAATATATGCTGGGTTTCCGTAAGCTTTGGGATTTTATGGAAGAAGTAGATGAGACAGACGATGCACGCAGTGTTACGCGGGACCTGGCATATAATATAATACGAAATATGAAATAGATTTTATTCCTATGCAATCAGACGCCTTAATTATTGGTCAAAAATGTATTCATTATCACATTGGCGGCAATAGAGCCGGAGTTTTAATCACCGGGGCGTATGTATGAATACTATTAAAAACATAGCAAAACTGGCCGGCGTTTCCGTTGGCAGCGTTTCCAATGTGCTTAATAATAAATCCAGCGTCAAGCCGCAAATACGAAACACTATTTTACAGATAATAAACGATACGGGTTATATCCCCAATAATAAAGCCCGGGCGCTTGCCCGCAGAACAAAAAACGCCGGTAATAATCTCACTCGTCAAGTTGGCATCCTTTTCCCGGTATCCCTGCATATTTTTTCCAATCCCTATTTCGGCTTAATTCTTGAAGGCCTTAGGGAAACTTTAATCGCCAGTCAATTTTCCATTGCTTTTATGTATTCTTTCAATGAAATGGAAGACCCTTTCATTCGCGCTAAAATTTTTGATCATGAGCAATATGACGGAATCATCATCCTCGGCGCTATTGAGGCAAAAAAACTGGCCTCTCTCAGGCAATATTATCAGCATTTGGTTAATATTTACAATTACCAACAGGACGAGATTGATTCTGTCTGCCCGGACCGTATTCCCGGCTGTATGAGCGCCATGCAATATCTGATTGACCATGGGCACAGGGAATTTTTTTTCAGCGGCGGATATAAAACCGAACCTGCGGAATTCGACAAGGAGCGGCTCGATGCATTTTTTGCTGCTCATAAAAAAAATCACCTTGAGCTTCGTAAAGATCACATCCTGGCATATGGCAATGAAAAAAAATTTCATGAAATGTCCATTGCCACGCCCCAGGCGGAAATGGACAACGCTTTAATTGATTTCGGTTACAAAAAAGCCATAGATGTTCTTACTCTCAGACGGGGAAAATGTGCGGTCTTTTGCCATAACGATTACATTGCTTGCGGAATGTTAAGATATTTCAATAAAGCGAATATTGCTGTGCCTGAAGAAATCGCTGTCCTGGGTTATAATGATGACGCTGTTTGCACAATATGCAACCCGCCTCTTTCCACAATTGCGGTTCCTAAAAAAGAACTTGGCATTATAGGCGCGAAACATTTTATAAATTCATTAAAATTAAATGATAAATCGGAAATGCCTGTAAGAATAACTGTAAATACCTATTTCTTAAGGCGCGCATCGTGTTGATTTCTTATATTCATCCGGTCCTTGAAGTTAAATTAAAAAAAATCCAGGATTCGCGATGTTATAAAGAATTAATCGATATGGCTTTTTCCAAATTTAATAATATTTTTTTAACGTCAAACAGGAGAAAAATTATGAGAATTATTTTAAAATTTATTTTTCGGTTATTTTTGCTATTCAACATCTCATTTATTCAATTAAATTCATTATGCGCCGAATCGCCAGAGCACGAAAGCTCCATAGCCCGGGATTTGAGTTTTTATGCCAGTTTCAATGATGGCTATAACGCCGATTATCATCTGGGAATGGCTGCCGGAAAACCTAAGGAGAAAGACGGATTTACAATCAGTACCGTAGCGGCAAAATACGGCAAAGGACTGCTGGTCAGCATGGCCGAGAAGAACTCCCCTCCTCAATTTAGCGCTGCCGGTAACATTTTACACTCCCGGGGCACAATAGCAATGTGGATAAAGCCTGTTGATGATGTCCTGGCCAGTGAGGAGATAAAGAATACAACAAAATTCGTTTTTTCGGCATCTGGCATCAAGGTATTTTTGCATAAAGGCAAGGTTAAATTCTGGACTTATTCCAAAGAAGGAAAGGAAGGCCGCAATGACTCATACGAGCCGCAGGCAAAAATAATATTAGACAAAGACTCCTGGATGCATATCGTTATATCCTGGAAAGAGGCAACTCAGGAAAAAAAAATTTATATCAACGGTAAAAACATGACTTCCTCCTCAGCCAATAATTCCCTGCCGGAAAATTCATTCTCCGATAATGCCGCCTCCTTTGTTCTTGGCAGCTCGCCCGGCCAGGCTAAGCATTTAAACCTCAACGCAATATTTGACGAAATGTATATCTGGAAGCGCGTTTTGACTGAAGAAGAAATTTCTGCGGTTTATCAGGGCAAAATGCCCTCGATCAGGCAACCCGGCAAATCCGTGGGACAGGCTGCCTTTCCTGATATCCAGATAGAGTATGCTGAAAAAAACATGGCAGATGGTATTTATTATATCGGGAGCAACATAGTAATCACTACACCTATTCAAAATACCGGTTCCCAAACCCTAGTTGCGGAACTGGAATATAATCTGCTTGACTACTATGAGTCCCTTAGGCAAAAAAAATCAAGAACCATAACTTTACAGCCGGGAACCAGGCAAAACGATATTCAATCCTGGCAGCCTGGCGCTTATGGAGTCTATAAAGTGAAAATCATCGTGCGATCAGGAAATAATATTAGAAAAAAAGACATCGCAACCTTCGCGGTTATTCCAACAGCACTAAGCGAACGCACTGCTGATGAAAACGCCTTTTACGGATCCCATCCTAAATTCATCGGCGTGAACGTGGGCTCTGGATATCTGCTGGATATTGAAAAAGATATTTATCATCTGGAAATTGCAGGTAAACTGGGACTGAAACAGGTGCGTAATCTTGATTTCATACAGGCCACTTACTGGTACCGGGTCCAGGAAAAACCCGAGGCCTTTGATTTTGAAAAAAGCGATTATATTTTAAGGGAGCTATCCCGGAAAGGATTGTCTTTAATGGGAATGATGTACGCTACACCCTTATGGGCGCAGATTCCCGGCAGGCATAAGAATAAATATTTTTCTACCGGCAGTCCAAGAAATATGAATGACTGGGAAAACTATATAAAAACCGTTGCGCAAAGATATAAAGGAAAGATCAAATCATACGAAATCTGGAATGAACCCGATTGCGGGCCAAGCCATTTTGACGGCACTCCCGAAGAATATGTAAAAATGCTGCAAATAGCTTATCAGACAATAAAAACCGTTGATCCGTCAATAGAAGTTGTCGGCGGCGGCGGGCTGCATTGGCAGGTACTGCAAAATTTTCCAACGGAAATATTCAAGCTTGGGGCCTTAAAATACATGGATTCCCTCTCTGTTCACTGGAAAACCAAACCGGGCGAAGATGTTATGGAAGGACTTAGCTGGTTTAGAGATTTCAAGGCGTTAATGAAAAAATACGGAGAGGAAAAGCCAATAATCAATTCCGAAGGCGGCATCTGGAGCGCCACCTACTACTCTGATTTGGACTTTAACGAGCTTCCTCCTACGGACAACAGAGATCCTGCATATACACAGTACCAAGAGGGAGCTAATACCTTTGTTAAGGCGCTTAGCATCATGCAGTCCGAAGGAGTCAAGCGCTATTATTCCTACTGGCTGCGGGGAGATGGGAACATGCGCAATAAAGCTAACGCGGATCTGATATATTTCAGCGATAATCTGCTCGATTGGGGCAATGCTCCTTTTACCCACTCGCCTAAGCCTATGGCCATAGCTTATGCTTTCCATGCCTATATTTTTGCAAAAATGAAATTTAATAAACGCCTGACTATAAACGATGTATTGTGGTGTTTCACTTACAGCGATGATAAAAAGAGCGCGGCTACTTTATGGGCTCAAACGGAAAAAAGCAATGAAATCAATATCTCCCTCAACCTGCCTGTCGCCCAGACACAAATCTACAACCTCATGCTCGGCTCCAGGCAAGTTAAAACCCGGGAAAGCGATGCGCTGCTATTGTCATTATCTTCGGAGCCTGTTTACCTTATTTACCAGGGCAGCTGTGCCGACATCGAAAAGGCCTTTATAAATTTACATGCTGATAAAGATATCTCCGCACCGCTGGCCATTGACGAGCTTTCTTTAGTCATGAAAAATATAAAAGGTTTTGCACTTGCCCGGGAAGCCAGGGAAAGCGACTGGAGGATCATAGATATCAGGGCCTTTTGCAATATGTGTTTTCTTGATAACGAAGCGGCTGATGGCAAAGGCGGCTGGACGGATGAAGGGCCATTAAATAATATGGATGGCATCAAGCTTGGAAAAAGGCAGGAATACCAGATCCCTTTTGAAATAATTGATCCTCAAAAAAATAACGATAAATCCTGCATGGTATTACAGTCAACGAAAACATCCCCGCGTCTGCCGCAGGCAATAGAAAATATTCCTATTAATGATTCTGTATACTTCATATATTTTATTCACGCCGCCGGGTGGGCAGGTAAGGAAACAGAGCCTTACGCCAAATACATCATCAATTACGAAGACAACAGCCGAGTGGAAATACCGCTAGCTATAAATAAAAATTGCGCTGACTGGTGGAAGCCACCGCTGCCGGATGAGGAAGGCAGACCTGTCCTTGAGCGGGTAAAGTCCACCGCCACGCCGGGAAACAAAAATAATGCCCGGTTTTTCAGGGTTTTTGAATGGGAAAATAAAAAAAGAGAATATAAAATTAAATCAATCGATTTTGTGAGTTTGAATAAACAGCCCATTCCCATACTATTGGGCATAACCATCAGAAGATAATTTTTTAATATCTGCTGATTAAATTATTTTTACAAACTGCCGAGGGGCAAAAAAAAGAAATTAATATTATTTTACACTTAATTTATTTAAAAGATTAACAAAATGAAAACCAGCCAAAAATTATTTT